>CAIOCH010000225.1 GCA_903856525.1 uncultured bacterium
ACGATGCGCCACCGGCGGCGGCTACGAGTGGGACCGGCGCGAACAGGACAGGCAAGGCATCGGATTCCTGAGCCAAGTGGACAGTGTCATCAGGCGCGCTGGGTGAGGTGATCCACCTTGCACGAACTGTCGTGGAACCAGACCTTGGACCAGACCTTGGACAGGCAAGGCAACCGGCCGAACAGGCGTCGTATGGACAGGCATGGAAACGGGCATGGACAGGCAAGGCACCCAAGCCGCCGATTCGGCGGTTCGCTGCAACTCGGGCATCCCACGGAACGCCCGCAACAACGCGAGTTCCGTTGTAGGATGGCGCCAGCTCCGAGACGTCACTCGGCGCAACTTCAAGGCAGGATGCCTCTTGCGATCACAATGTGATCGAGAATGCGAGCGTAGGACGTGCTCGACCAGACGACTCAACACGCGACTTCCCACTCGGGCTTCTCGTTTGGAACCGCGAGCAGTGCGCTCGCCGAAGCTGACGGCGGTGTCCCGCTCTCCGTATCGGCACCGCGCGCTGCTGCCGTGGCGGCAGCATCGTCTGCGCGCACGAGTGACCGGCTCGGCGAGATGATTGCTCGCGCGGAGATGCTGCTCCTTCATCTGGAGTCGCGGCTACACGAGGAGCGCTCGGCCAGCGAGCGTGCTGCGCGGACAACGGCGGAGGTTGAGGAACGACTCCGAATCGGGGTTCGCATGCTTCAGGCGCTCGATGTGCAAGTCGAGCGCGGCGAACAGGCCACCGCGCAGGCTCAGGCGCTCGTCGAGCAGGCGGACGAGCGGGTTCGGGCTGCATCGAACGGCGCGGAGGCTGCGATCCGCGCGATCGCGGAGCAGGCGGTGCGGGAGAAAACCGCGGAGATCGAGCGCGAACTCGCCTGGCGCTTCGACCGCGTGAAGGAGGTCGAGGAGCGCATCGAACAGGCCGCAAATGGAAAGCTCGCGTGGCTGGATGCCGAGCTTGGCGCGCGGCTGGGGCGGCTCAACGAGGCATGCGCGCAGGCCGACCAGGCGACGGAACGAGCCGAGTCGGTGCTCGCGCGCCTCTCGGGAGCCGAGCAACTGCTGGATCGCGGCGATGCGGTGGCGAGGGCGCTCGAGGGGGCGAACGGCGAGAGCCTCAAACGCCTTGAGTCACTTGTTGCGCGAACACAGGACGCAGCGGCGATGCGCGAGGCGGTCGGCACGGTCACCCACGAGATCGCCTCGGCGCGCGAGGTCGTGCAGGGCGAGTTGCGGAGGATGCGCGATGACCTGTTCTGGCTCACGGAGCGCGGTGAACGGATCTCATCGGAACTCGTCGAGCGTGCCGATGCCGCAGCGACGGGCGCGCAGGCGCTCCGCGGACAGCTCGATGCGCTCTCTCCGGCCTTGAAGGAGCTCGCCGCATGGGGGCCGATGCTGAGCGGGGAGAACCGCGACAAGATCAGGCCTGTTGCAGAGGCGATCGCGGGGCGCGTACGGGATGCGCTCGCCGTGGACATGCGAGGCTTTTCGCTCGCGCTCCGACAGTTCGCCGACCGGGCCGACCACGCCTTTGTGCAGGTCAAGCTGGACCCCGCACTGGTGGAGGTCGACGGGAAGAGCGCAGCGAAGGCCTTTGCCACGGAATTGTCGCGCCTCGGCACTCTGCCGAAGCTGCCGGTCCAGGTGGCGGGACAGCCGCGGCAGTACGAGTCCGCGCCTGTTCTCGCGGCGAATCGGCCGATGGAGATCGACGTATCCGCAGATCTGGCGTAACGCCCCGGTGCCGACGGAGGGCCGCTGGCCGGTCGTGGGCGGACCGAGGTTTACGACATCGAGGCTGTTGAGCGATCCCGCGCGTTCGCGAACATTTTGTTGTTTGCGCCCAAGTCGAGTCCGCGAACGCCCGATGGGACAGGCATGACGCCGTATTCGCTCAACCCAGGCAATCCCGGTGGCCGTGACAGCACGCTCGCCCAGTTCGTATCGGTCGAACGGCACTCGCGTGGAATCTACGCGAGGCTTGCCTGTCCAATGATCGGGCAGCGCGAGGCGCCGATCATCGCGGGCGAGATCAGCGAGGCAATCGCGAACTCGCACCTGCCGCGCGGTGGAGCGCTCGTGGTTGACATGTCGAGCGTCACGATGCTGACCAGCATGGGTTTGGGCATGTGCATCGACCTTCGCCGTCAGGCGGAGGCCGCACGACTCAAGCCGTACCTCTTTGGCATGAGCCGGCAGCTTCTGGACGTTCTTCGCATGATGAAGATCGACCGCCAGTACACCGTGGTGTACGCCAAGGACGAGCTCGGGGCGCTCCTCGGCTGACCTCCGGCGCGCGTCGCGGTCGCAAAACCCGTCGTTTCGCGCGCCAAAGCCCCTGCGGCAGGCGCTACCATGCGTGTCCTATGGGCCTCGAGGCAGCACTTCCTACCGACAGCGTTGTTACGACGCAACTCAACCGGGTGGTCAACTGGGCGCGAAGGTCCAGTGTGTGGCCCCTGCCGTTCGCCACTGCATGCTGCGGCATCGAGTTGATGGCGACGGCGTGTTCTCGTTTCGACCTCGCGCGGTTCGGTGCGGAGGTCATGCGGTTCTCACCACGCCAGGCCGACCTCCTGATCGTTGCCGGGCGGGTGAGCGTGAAGACTCTCCCCGTGCTTCAGCGAATCTACATGCAGATGGCGGAGCCGAAGTGGGTCATCTCCATGGGCGCGTGCGCATCGACCGGAGGCGTGTTCGACACCTACGCCGTGGTGCAGGGCGTCGATCAGTACATCCCGGTTGACGTGTACGTTCCGGGCTGCCCCCCGCGTCCGGAGATGCTGATCGAGGGCATCATGGCGATCCAGCGCATCATCGATGAGGACAACGTTCCACGCGACCCGACCGGCAAGCGGCTTCCGCTCAATATCGCGCTGACTCCGAACTACGAGGTCAGGCCTCAGCCGGTGCCGCTTGGCATACAGCCCAGCAATGCGGTGGCTGGGCGGCTGGTGTCTGCGGTACGCGGATAGCCGACGCTCGATCTTCTGACTCAACCAAGAGCCCTCGGCGTGCGTCGGGGGCTCTTGTCTTGGGCGGGCTACATCTTGGACAGGCAAGACACGCTGCACGCAGGCTGCGAACCCAGAAATCCAGGGCCGCACGACGCGTCGACGCAGAAGCAGATCTGGGACAAGCAGATCTGGGACAGGCAAGACACGCAAGACACGCCATCGGACCGGCAGCCTCGCGTCCGCCAAAGCGGCGAACTCGGATGCATCAAATTCAGCTGCCGTAAAACAGCAGAAATCACTGACACTCAGGCTCGGGGTGTTAGTTTCGATTCGTGCCCCAGAGAAGGTCTGACATTGTTGATGCGGCAAGCCCAGGCGTGTACCACTGCATCTCCCGATGCGTGCGCCGCGAAGGCCTGCTGCGACCCGTCCAACGCAAGCAGTGGATCGTGGAACGCCTGGAGTTCCTCGCTTCACTCATGGCGGTGGATGTTGTCTCATTCGCGGTGATGGACAACCATGTGCACCTGCTTCTGCGCATCCGTCCCGAGATCGTCCGCACCTGGTCCGATCGCGAGGTCGCAGAGCGACGGCTTGCACTCCTCGTGAATCGCAAGGCGCGGAAGCGTGCGGGTATTGCGCCCGGCAGTCCACCCACCGACGGAGAGGTGCGGGCGATCCTCGGCACACCGCGACTGCTGCGACGTGCGAGGGAAGACCTATCGAGTCTGGGCTTCTTTCATCGGCTGCTCAAGGAGCCATGCGCTCGCGCCTGGAATCGCGAGGACGGCGTGACGGGACACTTCTGGGAAGGACGATTCCTATCGCCGAGGGTGCTCGATCCCGAAGCGCTCCTGCGGGTGTCACGCTACGTCGAGCTCAACGAGGTGCGGGCCGGAGTGGCAAAGTCTCTGCCTTCGAGCGTCTGGACATCTGCCAGACGGCAATGGGAACGGCTCACCGCGGCCATGCGCGAATGGCTTTGCGACCCCTCGGAACCCGTGGAGCTCCACCTCGACCGCGTCGAGTGGCGCCCTGTCTTCCCGTGCAAGTCGGGCCGCGGTTCGGCGGACGAGGTCCCGCTGGAGCGATGCCCAAACCCATGCGTCCCGCTCACCGAGTACCTAACGGCGTTGGAGTCGGCAGGTCGCATCACCCATCCCCGCAAGCCGGGGCGTCTCCGTGACCGAACATCGGCGATCTCGCGAGCCGCACAGGCCGCGAGCGTCGGCAACTCCGGCCTTGCGGGAGAGTTGCTTTCTGGCTGGGCTGGCAAGTTCGAGGAGCGATTGCGCGAGGAACTTGTCGCCAAGGTGATTGGGCACGACGGGGCATCGGAGTTGAGGCGCCTGGCGGGGAGTTGCTACGGCTCCCCTGAGTCCATCGCGTTGGAAGCTGCGCGTCGGGGGGTTCGCCGAGTGCTGTCGGTGCCGATGGTCGGCTGAGCTGCATGCGGGTATCCATCGAGAACCGCCGCCACCGGTACCAGCGCGAGCCATCCTGCTCGCGAATCGACCCGCGTTTCCTGTTCAGCGCGTCTCGGTACCAATACGTGACGCGAGCACCTCACCGTTCGGACTATCGAACGGAGCACGGTTCCATTGGCGGCCCGAACGTTTGCTGGGCAGACATGTCCTTCCGCCGTCCAAGGCGGGCGCGTCCCGCTTCACTTCACCATCACGGAGATACGCGAGCTGGTCGATCGAGACCACCGAACAAGGGCGTCGCCGCCCGCGATGCCCGGCCAAGCGACGCCTTGCCTGTCCAAGTCGCAGCCGCGCGCCACGTTCACTGCGCACGGTGGCCACGGGGCTTGCCTGTCCAGGACAACCGGCGCACGGTGGCCACGAGGCTTGCCTGTCCAGGACATACGCGAGCGAGAACCTCCAGCTCCACGGGACTTCCATGGCCCCGGCATCCAGCATCACGCCATCACGCTGAGGCTTGCCTGTCCAGGCTCGCGACCCAACCGCGCAACCGCCCGATGCCCTTCACGATCGCGTCGTCGCTGCAGGCGAAGGACAGGCGCACGTGGCCACGCGCACACGCACCGAAATCCTCGCCGGGAACCACCGCCACATGCGCCTCGTCGAGCAGTGCGTCCGCGAAGGACTGCGCGCTGTCGATCGGCGTGCCGCGCGGGGTGCGCTTGCCGAAGTGGGCCGACACGTCGGGAAACGCGTAGAACGCCGCATTCGGAGCCACGGTTACGAATCCAGGCACCGCGTCGAGCTCGCGCTTGATGAGCGCCGCGCGCGCGGCGAACTTCGCCCGCATCGCCTCCACCCCTTCGGCGCTGTTCGTCAGCGCTTCGACAATCGCCGGATAGAAGAAGCTCGGGATGGAGTTCGTCATCTGTCCCTGCAGCTTGATGAGTTCGCGGGCCATCGCCCTTGGCGCTGCCATGTACCCGATGCGCCAGCCGGTCATGGCGTAGCTCTTGCTCATGCCGTTGATCGTGATCGTGCGATCCCGCAGCGACGCCACCGATCCCGGTGAGAAGTGCGTCAGGCCCGGCGCAACCTCCGGATAGATCAGCTTCTCGTAGATCTCGTCCGAGATGATCGAGATCCGCTCGTGCCGCTCGAGGACCGCGCAGAGCGCTCGCACCTCTTCGGCCGGATAGGCGGTGCCGCACGGATTCGACGGGGAGTTCCACACGATCCCCACTGTCTGCGGCGTGATCGCCTCGGCCAGTTGCTCGGGAGTGATGCGCAGTCCGTTGGCGACGGCGCCTGGAATCTCCACGCAGCGCGCGCCAGCCAGCTCGATCAGCGACTTGTAGGACACCCAGGCGGGCGTCGGCAGCAGCACCTCGTGCCCCGCACCAGGCTCCACGATCGCCTGCAGCGCCATGTAGATCGCATGCTTGGCGCCCGCGGTCACGGTCACCTGCTCGAAGGCGGTCTCCACCCCGTTCTCCTGCGTGAGTTTGCGCGCGATGGCCTCGCGCGCCGCCTTGTCGCCCGGGGTGGGCGCGTACTTGGTCATGCCCCGCTCGAGCGCGGTGATCGCGGTGCGCTTGATGTTCTCCGGGGTGTCGAAGTCCGGTTCGCCCATCGCGAAGGCGATGACATCGTGCCCCTTGGCGCGCGCGGCGGCGGCCTTGGCGCCGACAGCGAGGGTTGCGGACTCGGACATGGACGCGATGCGGCGAGAGACGAACATGGCGGCGGGAATCGTAGTGATTCGCAGGCGCCGCGTCGGAGCGGCCGCGCTACACTCCCCGCCCCATGCATTACGACGCTCACCAGCCGGTGATCAACGAACTCGAGGCGCGGATCTTAACGCTCCGCGACTCTCTTTAACTACGATCAGAAGCTCCAGGAACGCGCGGCCTTCGAGGACCGCATGAACGCCACCGAGTTCTGGAACGACCCGAAGGCCGCTCAGAAGGTCATTGCCGAGAGCAAGATCCTGCGCGCCCAGGTCGAGCCTCTCGAAGAGGCGATCAAGTCGCTCGAGGACGCCAAGGTCGGCTACGAGCTGGCCAAGGAGGCGGGTGACCGCGACATGCTGGCGGAGGTCGACGAGACCCTCTTCGGGCTGCAGTCCAAGATGGACAAGATCGAGCAGCAGTCCCTGCTGTCGGGCAAGCATGACCACCGCAACTGCTTCGTGGCCATCCAGGCGGGCGCGGGCGGCACGGAGGCCGAGGATTGGGCGGGCATGCTCGAGCGCATGTACCTCTACTACTTCCAGGAGATGGGCTGGAAGGTCGAGGAGATCTCCCGCTCGCTGGGACCCGAGGCGGGGGTCAGCGAGGTCTCCTTCCGGATCGTCGGACCGTTCGCCCACGGATACATGAACTGCGAGCGCGGCACGCACCGGCTTGCGCGCGTGTCGCCGTTCAACGCGGAAGGCAAGCGCCAGACCAGCTTCGCCACCGTCGATGTCACGCCTGAGTTCGAGCACAACGACCTCGTCATTCCCGACAAGGACCTCGAGATCGTGGCGTTCGTGCGCGCGTCGGGGCCCGGCGGCCAGAACGTGAACAAGGTCGCGTCCGCCATCCGCGTGACGCACCTTCCCACCGGCATCCAGGTGGTGGCCAGCACCTACCGTGACCAGCCGCAGAACAAGGCGCAGGCACTCGCCGTGCTGCAGGCCAAGCTCGAGCAGCTCGAGGAGGAGCGCCGCGCTGCGGAGCTCACGGCAGCCACGGGCGGCAAGGTGTCGCGGGACTGGGGCAACCAGATCCGCTCGTACGTCTTCTACGACAACCGCGTGAAGGACCACCGAACGGGGCACGAGACAGGCAATCCGCAGCACGTCCTCGACGGACACATCGCCGACTTCATCGATGCGGAACTGAAGCGGCGTCGGGCCGAGCGCGGCTGAGCACGCCCCGAACACGGAGGGTGGAGGCCCCGCATGACGACCCGCGTGCCGAACGGTCTCTCCCTGCAGGGCGTGCGATTCGAGCGCGGCGGCGCGTTGGTACTCGACGACGTGTCGTTCTCGCTCGGGGCGGGCAGGTTGCTCGCCGTGCTCGGGCTCTCGGGCGCGGGCAAGAGCACGCTGCTTTCGGTGATCGCTGGTTTCGAGCGGCCGACGCGGGGTGCCGTGCACTTCGCCGGACGCGAACTGACGGACCTTGCGCCCCTTGATCGTTGCATCGGGATGTCGTTCGACGATGCGGCGCTGCATGAGCACCTCACGGTCCGCGGAAATCTCGACGCAGCGGCTTTGCCACGCCGTGAACCGACGGAGCGCAGGCGTGCCCGCGTGCGGTCGCTGGCGGAAAACCTCGGAATCGCCCCGCTGCTCGAGCGACTGCCCGCGACCCTCTCCGCGGGAGAGCGGCGCCGCACGGCGGTCGGACGGGCCTTCATCCGCGGAGGATCGCTGGTCCTGCTCGACGAGCCCTTCGCGAATCTCGACCGCGGCAACCGTTTCGCCATCCGGCAGGCGGTGCGGGAGCTGCAGCGCGCGACGGGAGCGACGACGATCGTGGTGACCCATGATCCCACCGATGCGCTGGCGATCGCCGACGACTTCCTGGTGCTCGTCGGTGGACAGGCACGCGCGTTCGGACCCGCGGTGGAGATCTCCGCGCGACCTCCCGATCTCGAGGTTGCGCAACTCGTTGATGACCTCGGCATGCACGCGATCGAGCTCGACGCACTCGGGCGGTCCGCCGACTGTGTGGTCGAAGAGTCGTTCCGCGCACGGATCGTCGAGCGTGCAGGCGGTGCGCCATCGATGCTCGGTTTCCGCCCATGGCATGTCCGAATCGGAGCGGTGCCAACGGGCTCGGTCATCATCCACGCACGGGTCCTCGCGCACGAGCCAGCTGGGGTGTTTACCGACGTCATCCTGCAGCGCTCGGCGGGGCGGGCGCTGCGCGCGCGACTTCCAAACGGGACGTGCGCGGACATCGATGGCGAGCACAGCGCCGCGCAGGAATTGCCGATCGGCTCGACCGTTGTCTTGTCTGTCCATGAACGCGACGCGCACCTCTTCGTCGGGCCGTGGCCTGGTCGGCGCGTCGGGTAGCCGGGCATCTCGGACAGGCAAGACGAAGACACGTCGGACAGGACAGGCAAGACAAACAGGCGGACAGGACAGGCAAGTTGGACAGGCAAGCCGGCGAGTCCGTGACGGACTTCCAGTATCGTCCACCAACCCCCCATGCAGACGCCACGAGTCACGACCTCCAACACGACCGCCGTCCGCGAGCCCATCGTGCGCATCGCGCTTGACCGCAGGTTGGTGGGCGACCTCCGCGAAGGCGTCCGCCGGGAATGGCTCGCAACGAGCGGCGCGGGCGACTACGCCCTCGGCACCGCGCTCGGGATCGCCACCCGGCGCTACCACGGACTCCTCTGTGGCGCGTGCGCGGCACCGATCGGGCGCCGCATGCTCGTGCCCTTCATCGACGGCGAGGTTGTCGTCGACGGCCAGCGCTTTCCGCTTGCCTCGCGGCGATGGGCCGACGGCTCCGTTGAACCCGACGGCTACCGTCGCATCGCGGGCTTCGCGCTCGAGGACGGCACGCCGACGTGGACCTTCGAGGTCGGCTCCGCGCGGATCGAACGTCGCGTGATCATGCTCCGCGAGGAGCGCGCCGTGGCCGTGCTGTGGACGCTCCGCGAGGCCACTGGGCCAGTCCGCATCGACGCACGCCTGTTCGTCGAGCACCGCGGCCACCATCAGCTCGACCCCGAGGCCAGCTGGCTGCCCGACGTCGCCATCGCCACCGAGGGGCGCGCCACCATCGTGCTGCCCGTCAATCGGCTCGCATCCACGGAGACCACGCTCTTCGTGCACGCACCCGGGGCGCAACTCGAGCGCGCAGCGACCTGGTGGCGCAGGCACATCCTTGCCGAGGAGCGCGCGCGCGGCTACGACGCGGTCAACTCCGCATGCCACGCGCTCACGGCGTCGCTCGAGCTCGCGCCGGGGGAGACGAGGTCGATCGTCGTCGGTCTCTCACCGATGCTCGCAGCCCCTGCGCAGACGACGGCGCGCACCGACGCGGCCGCACTGCTCGCCCGCGAGCGGCTCCGGCGGCACGCGCTGCTCGCGCAGGCGGAGATGCTCGATGAGGCACCGGAGATCCAGTCGCTCGTCTACTCAGCCGACGACTTCATCGTCGCGCGCCCGCGCACCCACGCGCCGGAAACGACGGTGAAGGCGGGCCGATCCATCATCGCCGGCTTCCCGTGGTTCGAGGACTGGGGCCGGGATGCGATGATCGCCCTGCCCGGGCTGCTGCTGGCCACGCGCCGCTTCGACGACGCGAAGCTCGTGCTCGAGACCTTCCTCGCACACCTGTCGGACGGACTCCTCCCCAACCGATTCCCCGACGAGCGCAGCGAGCCCGAGTACCACAGCGCCGATGCGCCGCTGCTCGCGATCCTCGCGGTGCGCGCCACGGCCGAGGCCTGCAACGACTGGACATGGGCGCGCGCACAGCTCCCCGCGCTCTGCTCCATCGTCGACGCGTTCCTCCGCGGCACCCACCACGGAATCCATGTGGATGGCGATGGACTCGTATGCGCCGGCGAGCGCGGCCTGCAGCTCACCTGGATGGATGCGAAGGTGGGCGACCTGGTGGTCACGCCGCGCATGGGCAAGCCCGTCGAGCTGTCGGGCCTGTGGATCGCCGCGCTGGATGCGATGGCGCTGCTGGCCGCCGACGATCCGCGCCACGTCGCGCGCGAGGAGGAGTTCCGCGCCCACGCGGCGCTCTCGACCAAGTCGCTCGCGCGCTACTGGAATCCCTCGAAACGCTCGTTCCGCGACCTGCTCGACGGACCGGATGGCGACGACGAATCGCTCCGCCCGAACCAGCTCTTTCTGCTCGCGCATGTTCCCGCGATTCCCCACGAGTGGCGCGAGCAGGCGCTGGCGACCATCGCGCGCGAGCTGCTCACTCCTCTGGCGGCCCGCACCCTGCCGCCCGGCGTTCCCGCCTACCGCGGCCGCTGCGAGGGCGACCAGCGCACGCGTGACCTCGCGTATCACAACGGCACGGCCTGGCCGTTCCTGCTCGGGCTCTATCTGAAGGCGTCCGCATTGCTCCCGTCGGGCCCCGCACCGCGCATCGTGCGCGAGGCACGCGCGGCGCTCGCCGAGCACCTCCGCGACGGTGGACTGGGTTCGGTGAGCGAGATCACCGATGGCGACCCGCCCTTCGAACCACGCGGATGCCCGATGCAGGCGTGGAGCGTGGGCATGCTGCTTGAGGCACTGCGCCTTCCCGTCGTGCGGAGGATCGACGCGTGAACGAGCCGCGCACCGCGGAGCACGCGCGGTTGGCCGACGACCGTGCCGGCCGCAGCAGGTGGCGCGCGTGGGGGCCGTACGTTGCCTGCCGCCAGTGGGGAACGGTGCGCGAGGACTACTCGCCCGACGGCGCGGCATGGGACTACCTGCCGCACGATCATGCGCGCAGCCGGGCCTACCGCTGGGGCGAGGACGGCCTCTTCGGCTGGTGCGACAAGGACCAGCACCTCTGCCTGTCGCTGGCGCTGTGGAACGGGCGCGACGCGATCCTCAAGGAACGCTTCTTCGGGCTCACCAACTCCGAGGGAAACCACGGCGAGGATGCGAAGGACCTGTGGTGGCATGTCGACGCGCTGCCCTCGCACGCGTGGAACCGCATGCTGTACGCGTACCCGCAGGAGCCGTTTCCCTACGAGGACCTCGTTCGGGTCAATGGCACGCGCAGCCGCGGCGAGCGCGAGTACGAGCTTCTTGACACGGGCATCCTCGACGGCGGACGCTTCTTCGAGGTCTGGGTCACCTACGCCAAGCGCGCGCACGACGAGACGGCGATGCGCATCGAGGTGGTGAACCGCGGTCCGGCGACCGCCGAGATCCATGTCATTCCCCAGCTCTGCTTCCGCAACCGCTGGTCGTGGAAGGACGGCACGGATCGCCCCCGGCTCGAGGGCGAGCGCTCCCGCCGCGCGATCCGCGCCACCTGCGGCAAACTCGCCGCGATGGAACTGCGGCTCGCGGGCGATGACTGCGAGCACCTCTTCTGCGAGAACGAGACCAACTTCGACCGACTGTTCCACGTGGCGCGGCATGCACCCGCCACCGACGGCGCTCCAAAGGACGCGTTCCACGACCGCATCGTGGGGGGCGACGCGCGGGCGGTGAACCCGCATGCACGCGGCACCAAGGCCGGCGCGTGGCACCTGCTGCGGCTGGAACCCGGCGAGCGGCGCACGATCGACCTGGTGCTCTGCCCCGCCGACAGCGACTTCACGCCCGCCGACGTACCCGCGCTCATCGCGCAGCGAGCCAAGGAGGCGGACGAGTTCTACGAGGTCGTCCACCGCGGACTCGCGGCGAAGGAGGCGCGCCGTGTGCAACGCCAGGCGTACGCGGGGCTCCTCCTCTCCAAGCAGTACTACGAGTTCGACGTGCGCCGCTGGCACGACGGCGACCCGACGCAGCCGTCGCCGCCGCCCGATCGCAGGACGCACCGCAACGCGGCCTGGCGCCATCTCGCAGCCTCGAGCGTGTTGTCGATGCCCGACACGTGGGAGTACCCGTGGTTCGCGGCGTGGGACCACGCGTTCCACTGCGTGGCCATCGCCAACATCGACGCGGAGTTCGCCAAGGGCCAGCTGTCGAAGCTGCTCACCGACCACTACATGCATCCCTCAGGCGAGCTGCCCGCGTACGAGTGGAACTTCAGCGATGTCAACCCGCCCATCCACGCGTGGGCGTGCTGGCGCGTCTTCCAGATCGACCGCGCGCGCTCGGGGCGCGCCGACCACGACTTCCTGGCCGCGGCGTTCAGCCGGCTGCTCCTCAACTTCACCTGGTGGGTGAACCGCAAGGACGCATTCGGCCGCAACATCTTCGAGGGTGGCTTCCTCGGGCTCGACAACGTCGGCGTCTTCGACCGCTCGCAGCCGCTCCCCGGTGGCGGCCGGCTGCAGCAGGCCGACGGCACGAGCTGGATGGCCATGTTCGCGCTCACCATGATGCGCATCGCCATCGAGCTCGCGCACGAGCGGCCGTTCTATCAGGACATGGCGGCCAAGTTCTTCGAGCACTTCCTGCAGATCGCCGAGGCGATGACGCAGATGGGCGGCGCGGGCGTCGGGCTTTGGAACGAGGAGGACGGCTTCTACTACGACATGATGCACCTCCCCGACGGGCGCATCGAGCCCATCAAGGTTCTGTCGGTGGTGGGCCTGATCCCCCTCTTCGCCGTGGAGACCATCGAGCCCGAGCATCTACGGCAGCTGCCCATCTTCCGCGAGCGGCTGGAGTGGTTCCTGCGCGAGCGGCCGGAGATGTCGGCGCTCGTGTCGCGTTGGAACGAGCCCGGGCGCGGGGAGCGGCGCCTC
>CAIOCH010000226.1 GCA_903856525.1 uncultured bacterium
ACCCTGCAACCACCTCGCCCTACACCGCCAACGGAGCCAATCCCGACGCCGACCGAGCTTTCTCGATCTATGGCGATGGCGCCATCATCCGCGGCTGTGTGATCAAGAACGTGTACTACTTTGGCGTTCGAATGGACGCCGAAGGCCTCGGGGCCCGATTCGGCGAGGTCACCGACAACTATATTGAGAATACCCCACGCTTCGCCGCCATTCTCCCAAGTGACAACTACTACGCCAAGATCGAGGGCAACACCATTGTCAACGCGTGGAAGGGCGTCCAGACCAACAACCACAGCTTGGCTGTTCCTGCTGGCAAGATCGCGTCGATCTCGAACAACACGATCACTTCGTCCATTCAGCAAATCGCTGGAGCCCCGACACCGACCAGGGCTGACTACGACGGAATCCGGCACAATCTTCAGAACGGTCCATCATCGTGGACAATCGTTGGCAACACGGTCACGAACCTCTCCGCCTCGAACGAGAATCTGAACTGCGACGGTATCGAGATCATTTCCATCGCGACTGGTGCGACAGTGACTGTTTCGAACAATGTGATCGCCGGCTTCCCAAGGGGCTACACGCTGTGGAATTGCCCGACGAGCGCTGGACTGACCGTCTCGGGCGGCAGCGTCACGGGCGCCGCCTTCGGTGTTTATGCGACGAACTTCAGAGTAAGCAGCTCGGGTGAACCAACTTCGAGCTCCTACACGATCTCGAACGTCGCGATCTCGGGCTCGACGAACGGCGTCTTCGTGATCGACAGCGCATCCAACACGAACTTCGCAACCTTGTCGGTCGCTCTCTCGGGCGGCTCGGTCTCGGGCGGCACGGCGGGACTCACTCTGAACGGCGCTGACGCATCCGCGACCGTGGCCACGACCGCCTTCAGCGGACAGTCTGGCGACTACATCAAGCTCATCTCGAACGCCGGCAACATCGACGCGACCACCGCCACCTTCGGCGGCAAGACCGGCGCGACGGCGACCGACGCGGAGAACTTCACGATCGCCGGCAAGATCACCGACAAGCTCGACACCACCTCGCTCGGCCGCGTGACGGTCAAGGCGAACACGGTGTTCGTGAACTCGGGCGCGAGCGTGGCCAACGGCCTCGCCACCGCTGCGAGCGGCAACACGGTCAAGTTCGACGGCGTCGCCTACACGGGTGCCCCCTTCACGGTCGACACCGCCAGCCTCACCCTCGACGCAGCCTCTGGCGCATCGGGTCTCTCGTTCACGCTCGGCTCGGCCAACACGGTCAGCCTCGCGGGCGCGGGCGTCATCGACGTGACCGGCAACGGCAACGCGAACACCGTCACCGGCAATGACGCCATCAACACCCTCGCGGGTGCTGCTGGCGCTGACTCGCTCTCGGGCGGCGCTGGCGCGGACGTCATCAACGGCGGCGACGGCAACGACACCCTCACGGGCGGCGCGGGCGCCGATACCGTGAACGGCGACGCTGGAAACGACACCTTCGTCATCGCCTCGACCGACGGCGAT
>CAIOCH010000227.1 GCA_903856525.1 uncultured bacterium
ATTGAGCTACGGTCGCACACGGGTCGAGGAGTATACCGAATCCTGCGCCGCCGTAAAGGGCCCACGTGCAATCCGTGGGTTCGATCCGTGGGTTCGATCCACGGGTCCTATCCACCGAGCGAGCAACGCCATCTCTCCAGTCGCGCCTGCACCCAAAGCGACACAGCGTGGGCGAACTCGAGCGGCCACTGCGTTGGACGCGTCGTGAGGTATCCGCCGCGAACGACCGCGAGAACCGAAGAGATACAGGACTCTGCGCGCCTACTCGGCCTTGGCCACGGCGGCCTGAACCACAGAGGTCTCGTCCACGGCGGACTTGTCCGCCGCAGCGGTGGATTCCTTGGGCTTCGCCACTGCCGCCTCGACCAGTTTCGAGAGGCCCAGGGGAAGCACCAGGACGCCAACGCCGCAGACCACCGCTGCGAGACGCGGCCAGGCGCTGGGGACCGCCTGCACCGTCTCGGTGCGGGCGTTGGGCTGACCGAGCATCGGCACCGCGACCAACTGGAGGTAGTAGAACGCGCTGATGGCGCTGTTCACAGCCGCCACGATGACCAGAGCGGTCTGACCTGCCTCGATGCCCGCGGAGAAGAGCGCGAGCTTGCCGAAGAAGCCGATGAGCGGCGGCATGCCGATCAGGCTGATGGCCGACGCCGCCAGCATCCATGCGAGCACGGGGTGACGGGTTCGGAGTCCGGCCAGGTCGTCGAGCGTCTCGACATCCTCGCCATTGCGCTCAAGCGAAGCCAACACTGCGAACATGGCCGTGTTGGTGACGCCGTATCCCAGAAGGTAGAACAGGACCGAGTCGAAGCCAGCGCCGGGGCCGGCAATCAGACCGATGATCAGGTACCCCGACTGCGCGATGGAGCTGTACGCGAGCATGCGCTTGACGTTGCGCTGCAAGAGTGCGCCCACATTGCCGAGCACCATCGTCAGGACCGCGATCATCCAGAGCGTACCCGTGATGGCAACGGGAAGCCCCGTCGACTCACGAAGGGCTCCGTCGATCTCATGCAGGTGGCCGGAATAGCCGAACGCCGAGAGCAGGACGATGAGCGCCAGCACTCCCGCGATCTTGGGCATGAATCCAAGGAAGGCGGTCGTCGCGCTGCCCGCGCCCTCGTAGACGTCGGGCGCGTAGAAGTGCATCGGAACCGCAGCGAGCTTGAAGGCAATGCCGAGCACCGCCATCACCCCGCCGATCGTCGCGAGCGTGGAGATGCCGCCATTCGCAGCCTGCTCCGCCAGCACTCCCCGCATGGCCTCGAGATCCAGGGTGCCCGTCGCACCGTAGAGGAGGGCGAATCCGTAGAGGAACGTGGCCGCCGAAAGCGCACCGAGGAAGAAGTACTTGACCGCCGCTTCCTGCGCGCGCCGCGTGCCTCGGCTCACGGCCACCATGACATACGTCGGTAGGCTGGCGAGCTCGAGCGCGAGGAACAGCCAGATCAGGTCGCTCGTGTTCGCGAGCAGCATCGTGCCGGCGATGGACAGAAGAAAGAAGGCGAAGAACTCGCCACGCATCACGCGGATCGGATCGAACGTGGCGCGGCCCGCGTCGAACGCATGCTCGAGTCTCCGGTCGATCGCAGGGCCCGCGAGCATCACCAAGAAGATGCCCACGATGGCGATCAGCGACTTCGCGTACGCCCCGAGCGAAGGCAGGAGGAGTCCGCTCCCGTCAACAGCCTCGGACCGGTAGACCCACGCGGTCACCACCACCGAGGCGGCGAGGAACAGGGCCGTCGTGAGCGGCACCGCGCGGCGCACGGCGGCGTTCCGGGAGAGACCGAGCACCGCCACCACCACCGCGCCGACGAACAGCAGGATCTCCGGCGCGATGAGCGTGAGTTTGGCCGACATGTCGGCCGAGGAAGCGAGGATGGCCATGGAGGTAGTCATGGAGGATGGCAGGGGATGTCAGGGATTGCCAGCGGCGGCGCCCGAGGTGCGCAGCGCGGCGGGGGTGATCGACGGCGCGGTCGTCGACGGGGCATCGGAGCTGGACGCGGGAGGAAGCAGGGTTCCCCGGTCCGCGTACTCCGAGACAAGCTTGGGATAGGGCTTCAGGACACCCTCGACGCTGGGCGCGATGGCCTCGAGCATGGGCTTGGGATAGAAACCGATGGCGAGGCACACGACCGCAAGGGGGACCAGAATCCCGATCTCGCGGGCATTGAGGTCAGCGGGCAACTCGCCCGCGTGGTGGTCGCCTCCGTGACCAGCGCCGTGGGCATGCCCATGCGGCTCCTTCAACGGACCCCAGACGAGCTTCCCCAGCATGATCAGGAGATACATCGCGGCGAGCACCAGCCCGAGGCCCGCGAAGACGGCGTACCAGGGCCCCAGCACGCCGGGGAATCCCGCCACCGAGTCGGGCTCGGCGGTGAAGCAGCCCATCAGGCAGAGGAACTCGCCGATGAAGCCGTTCAGGCCGGGAAGACC
>CAIOCH010000228.1 GCA_903856525.1 uncultured bacterium
ACTTCACGGCCAAGGAGCTGACGGTCGAGCCGGGCGCCACGGCGACGGTCGCCGACAACGGCGCGTACGGCCTGACCTGCGTGCAGGGCACGGGCACGATCAACGGCGAGCCGCTGTCGAGCCCGCGGCTGATCCGCTTCCGCGAGCTGACGAACGACGAGTACTTCTGCACCGAGGCGGGCGCGAGGCGTGGCGTGGTGTTCACGAACACCTCGACCACCGAGCCGCTCGTCTGCCTGCGGTACTTCGGCCCCGAAACCTCAAACGGTGCCTGGCACCAACCGTGACGCAACCGCGGCGCGTCCGCGCACCAACCAGGTGGTGCCGCGCGTCCGCAAACTGAACTGAGAACGAGACTTGACCAATTGCCGCGCGACCTGGTTGGCGCGCGGCCTCAACGCGGTTGGTGCCAGGTTGGTGCCAGGCACCGATGGAGAACACGATGAAACTGCACAACGCCATGTGGCCCGGACTCGTCGGCAAGGAACCCGGCACCGACCATCCCCCGATCTCGCTCGACCGCATGCTCGAGCTCACCGCGAAGGCATCCGTCGACGGCCAGAAGTTCGACGGCGTCGATCTCTTCCTCTTCCACACCCACCTCGATCCCGACGCGAGCGACGCCGACATCCGCAAGATGGCCGACAAGATCGCCGCGAAGAACCTCGCCGTCGGCTCGCTCGTCGCGCCCGTGTGGCCGGGAACCGTCGGCGACAGCGCGATGGGCACGGTCGAGCAGCGCCGCAAGTTCATCGACGCCGTGCGCAAGGCGTGCCGCATCGCGCGCATCCTCAACGAGCACGGCGTGCGCAAGTACGGCGTGATCCGCATCGACAGCGCGACCGGCACCAAGGCCGCCGCCAAGAACGAGAAGGCCGCGATCAAGCAGATCGCCGCCACCTTCCGCGAGGCGGGCATGGTCGCCGCGGGCCACGGCGAGCGCCTCGCCGCCGAGGGCGAGGTCTGCTGGGCGGGCATGCACTCGTGGAAGGCGATGCTCTCGGTGCTCGAGACCGTCGACATGCCGGGAACCGTGGGTTTCCAGGCCGATCTCGCGCACACCTACCTCTACCTGCTCGGCGTCAACTCGCCCAAGACCGCGCTGCTCAAGGCCGGCGGCAAGGGCAAGAAGTACACGCAGAAGGACTTCGACAAGGCCTACGCCAAGCTCACCGACGCGCTGCGTCCGTGGACGATCGACTTCCATGTCGCGCAGAACGACGGCACCGTGCACGGCACCGGCTCGCACGACAAGACGGGTCGTCACTGCCCGGCCGATGATCCAAATGGCAAGCTCGACATTGCTGCCTGCTCGAAGCGTTGGCTTGAGGGGGCAGCGGGCCGCGGTATCAAGCACATTTGTTGGGACGGCTGCATGTTCCCGAATGTCGTGCTCGAGAAGCAGGAAACTTGGAACACGGTGTTGCGCGCGATGATTTCGGTGAAGAACGCGATCGCCTGAATGGCGGAGGAACTACGCATGGCTAGCAAGAGCACGAAGACCGTGAAGACCACGAAGTTCGTGAAGACCACGAAGACCGCGAAGACCGCGAACAGCGCGAAGTCGGTGGCTGCGAGCGCTTCCTCCTCCGCTGCGACGATCTCGACCACTGAGCCTGCACCGGCAGCCGCGCGCGAACTTCGCATCGGCCTCATCGGCTACGGCTTCATGGGCCGCGCGCACGCAAACGCCATTCGCCAAGTGCCGCACTTCTTCAAGACTTCTCGGAAGCCCGTGCTGCAAGCCGTGTGCGGCCGCGACGAGGCGAAGGTGCGCGAGTTTGCCGCCGCGTGGGACGCGCGTTCGATCGAAACCGATTGGAAGAAGCTCGTCGCGCGCGACGACATTGATGCGGTCGACATCTGCACGCCCAACGACTCGCACATGGAGATCGCGCTTGCGTGCATCAAGCACGGCAAGATGATCCTCTGCGAGAAGCCGCTCGCGCTCGACGGGAAGCAGGGCGAGAAGATGGTTGCGGCCGTCGAGAAGGCGAAGTTGCCGAATCTCGTTTGGTACAACTATCGCTTCCTCCCCGCGGTCACACTTGCGAAAAACATCGTCGACGCCGGTGAACTCGGGCAAGTCTTCCACTACCGCGCGAACTTCCTGCAAGATTGGACGATCTCTGCGGATCTTCCGCAGG
>CAIOCH010000229.1 GCA_903856525.1 uncultured bacterium
CCGATGCGCACGAGCATGGGCGCATCCGCGAGATCCACCGCGTAGAGCCGCAGCACGAGTATCCCGAAGCAGGCCAGACCCGCCCAGCGGAGCGCGGCGACCTGCCGGCGGAACCCGATCACGAGCTCCGCGACGCCCACGATCATGAGGCTTCCCACGGCGACTGCCGCAGGCAGCGGCCGAGCCACCACGCTTCCGAGCAGCAGCGCAGCGAGGGGCGCCACCGAGAACGCCGCCACGGCCACGAGCGCCGCCCGCGTCCAAGCGGCGCAGTCGACCGCGCGCGAAAGCCGCCAGCCGAGTCCCGCGACCACCGCGCTCGCGGCAACTGCGCCGAGTTCGAGCAGTGGCGATGCATCGGACGGCGACCGTTCGAACACCCGCAGGAATCCCAGCATCCCAGCCACGCCCAGCATCACCACCGCCAGCAGCAGTCCAGCCTCGAGCACTGCGCGGACCTTCAGCGCGCGCCCGAGTCCCACCGCCATCGCGGCCGCAGCCGACAGTCCGATCACAGCGGTGAGTCCCGCGTCGATGCCGTCGAAGCCTCT
Source organism: uncultured bacterium (assembly GCA_903856525.1). Classification (GTDB taxonomy): domain Bacteria; phylum Planctomycetota; class Phycisphaerae; order Phycisphaerales; family SM1A02; genus QWPT01. Next base: position 552 of record CAIOCH010000229.1, read on the forward strand.
GTGCGATCCGAGCACCATGACCACGAACGCCACCGCCCCGCCGGCCGCAGCCACCGCCACGCGCACCGCCCAGCGCCGCGCCGCGCCGAATGCCGGGTGATGGGCGAGCATCACCACCGCAGCGATCCACGGTACGACCACCGCGAGCAACTCCGCCGCCCCACCGCGGGCAACACCCCATGAATCCTCGAGCGTCGAGCCCGCGCACCACACCGCGGACACCGCGCACAGCACGACCGCAGCAGCCACCGTTGCCATTCTCGCGCGCGAAATCCACGCGACCACCAGCGCGGGCAGCAGGAGCGGTACGCAGCCGAGCACACCCGTTCCCGCCAGCAGGCGTGCGCTGCACACCACCCATCCCGCGACCGCCACCGGCACCAGCAGCCCCGACACCACGTGGAGCCGCGCGACGGAGGTCATCACCAGCACCGCGACCACCGAGACGGCCAGACCCGCGAGCTCCGCAGACCATGCGACCACGAACGGCGCCATGCCAAAGGGCGGAGCCGCAACGGTGGTGCGGACCGTCGCACCTTCGATCGCGAGGAATCCGCCCACGACCACCGCGAGGCCGCCGAGCACGAGCGCGATCAGATCGAACGCCAGCAGTCCGTATCTCCGCCCGATCCACGCCCCCGCCACGGCGGTCGCTGCGAGCACGGGCGCGCGCAGTGCATCGCCCACCACGAACACCAGTCCACCAAACCCGAGCAGGAGCGCCAGAGCCGCGAAGGTCCGCGCAAGCATGCCGCAGGCCTCCCCGATCGCCACACCCGACTGACCGAGTGCGGAGCGCTCCTCGTCATCGGCGGGAACCACCGCCATCGGCCGCAACAGCAGCGCACCTGCGCACAGCGCGCCACCGGCAACGAGGGGCACGAGATCGCCAGACGGCCAGAGTCCAATGGGAATGAGCACCAGCGCCATGCTCGCGATCGCGGAGTTGACTGCGTTGCCACGCGCATCCACGCCCCGCTGTGACGAGAGCACGCCTTCGCCGATGACGAGGAACCACCACGCCAGTGCGAAGGCGCATGCCTCCTCCGTCCGCGGGATGCTCGCCAGCACGGGCGTGCCGAGCAGGATCGCCGCCACCACCGCGAGATACCGCGCCGCCGCAAAGCGCGCACCGCCGAAGAGGTGCGTCGCGAGTCCGATCGCAAGCGCCAGCGCGAGCATCACCGCCGCCTGGCGCGGCGCGTCTCGCACGAGGCCAACGCTCGCGGGCATCGCGTACACACCGATGAGCGCCACGATCGTCACGGCGACGGACCCGCAGCGGAGGCTCCAACCCGCTGCGAGCACGGCCGCGGCTGCCGCGATCACCGTCGCTGGTCCGCCACCGAAGATCCCGAGACTGAACACCCCGAGGGCCACGCTCACCATCACCGCACCCACGCCTGCGGCATCGAGGCCCATCGCAGCACCAGGCGCGCCACGCCGCCGCACCCACTCGCCCGCACCGAGCAGCGCGATGCCGATCAGCACACCCGCTCCGAACCGAACCTCGGCCGGCACGCGTCCGATCAGGCCGATCTCGATCGCGTAGTTCACGAGGTAGCCCACCGCAGCGAGCACGGCAAGGGCGCCCACCAGGGGCACCACACGGCGGCCGATGAACTGTTCAAGCGAGAGCGCGGGGCGCGACTCCGCCGCGGACTGCATCGGGAGCGGTGGAATCGTGCCGACCACGGGGGGTGCCGGATGCGCGGCATTCGCGGGGAACCCCGCGGACGAACCCATCGGTGCTGCGGACGGTGGTGGTGGCGGCGGCGGCGGCAACGCACTCGCCCGCACCGCGTGCTCCGCGTTGTGCGCCTCAAGCTCCGCGATCCGCATGCGCAGAGCGGCGATCTGGCGCAGCAGTTCCTGCTCGCGGGGCGAATCCGCGGCTTCCGACCGCTCGGACTCCGATGCATCTGGACCGTGATCGGCCATGCCCCGCAGCATCGCAGGGCGCTCGTGCCCGCGCAACCGTCAAACGCCCGCGATCCGGCCCTTCCAACCCCGCTGCCCGGTGCGGTGCAGCCACAGGCTGCGCCACTGGACGGCCGAAAGCATGAGCATCGACACGAGGTGCAGCGGCACGTTCCACCACGACTGGCGGAACCGCGCCGCAAGAAGCACGCGGAGGAGCAGCGAGCAGCCGATGGCCGCGAGTGCCAGCGACGCGCCGGTGCTCCACACGCCCGCCACGAGCGCGAGCGCCACGACAAGCCACGGCAGCACCTGCCCGATCGCGTGGTACACCGTGATGAACACCAGCAGTCCCATGCCGCCGAGCCCCTCGTAGGCGTTCTTGGCAAAGCCCCGCCAGGTCTGTCCGAATCCCCGGTACATGCGGCACGACACGCTCTCGGTGCCGTCGTAGAGATCGGTGCGGAGTCCGGCGCGACGCACAGCGCGCGGGAACTTCACGCCATCGTGCATCGACGACTTGAAGCCCTCGTGCCCGCCGCTGGCGCGGTAGGCCGCGCGCGTAACCATGATGAACTGCCCGCAGGATGCGCTCGCCGCGGGATCGAGCGTCGCCCGCATGCGCCCGATGGGCAGGTAGCTCATGAGCACGAAGTGGATGAGCGGCACCAGCGTGAGCTCACCGGCCGTGCCCGTGATCTCGCGCGGCACCGTCGACACCAGCGCACTCGAGCTGCGCTGCGCGAAGCCGAGCGCGCGCGCCACGGCGTCCGCCTCGAAGCGCACATCGGCATCGGTGAACAGGAACCAGTCGACCTTGGGATCATGCGCCAGTGCATGCTCCGCCATGCGGAAGCACGCGTGCTGCTTGCCGTTCCACCCCGCCGGGAGCGGACGCCGCGGCACCACGACGACGCGCGTGTCCTCGGCCGCCAGGCGCGCCAGGATGTCGCCCGTGCCGTCGGTCGACTCGTCGTCGTAGACGTAGGCGCGCACATCAGCCTCGAGCG
>CAIOCH010000230.1 GCA_903856525.1 uncultured bacterium
ATCCGGCCGAGGTACAGCTTGGCGTCGGGGCTGCCCGGGTCGAGCTGCGAGTAGCTCACGGCCCACGGGTAGAGGAAGATGATCTCGACGTCGAACAACAGGAACGTCACGGCCATCATGTAGAAGCGCACGTTGAAGCGCTTGCGGGTGGTGCCGATCGGATCCATGCCCGCTTCGTAGGTCATGCCCTTGACCACGCCCTCGGCGCGGGGGCCGAGGAGGGTGCTGAGCACGATGTTCGCGATGACGAACACGATCGCCATCGAGGCGATGACTGCGACGGGGAGGTAGCTGAGGAGGTCGGTTTCGGCCAACATCGGGCGCGCAGGATAGCAGAGGGTCGACGCGCGGGCGGAAGGCGTCCGCAGCGGGTTTCCGCGGGTATCGCACGCCCGATGTGCCTCCCGGATCCGCGGACTACATCCCGGATGATTCACATCCACGACATATCGGGCTGCCGCTCCGCGACCCCGAGCTGGGCCTCGAGGGCGGCGCCGGTGGAGAGCAGGGTGGCCTCGTCGAATGGGTGGCCGATGAGGGTGATCGACCGCGGTGCGTTCGCCGCATCGAAGCCGCTGCGGAGGCAGAGGGTCGGGTGGCCGGTGGCGTTGGTGAGCACGAGCATGCCGCCGGCGTAGGGCGGGAGGATGAGCGCGTCGACGCCGTCGAGCGCGGTGCGCATCCACTGCATGCACACGCGGCGCAGGCGCTCGGCCTGCACCAGTTCGATCGCGGGCACGAACCAGGTCTTGCGGAACGAGTTGGGCCACGCCTCGTCGGCCTGCCAGGAGAGCTGGTCGTCGGCGTCGGTGCGGGTCATGTGCTCGAAGGCCGCGGCGGCCTCTGCCATGAGGCTCGTGACCAGGATCGACGGGTCAGCGGGTGGCGTGATGGCGCGCTCGACCAGCGTGGCACCGCAGGCGCGGGCGGCCTCGAGCACATCGCGGTGCGCGGCGAGCGGGCCGTCGAACCACGACGGGTCGTAGCCGAGCCGCACGCCCTTGGCATCGGCGATGCGCGGCGCCGCGAAGGGCACCGATACGCTCGATGGATCGAGCGGGCTCTCACCGTGCAGCGCCGCGAGCACCAGGCCCGTGTCGATCACGCTGCGGGTGATGGGGCCCACCTTGTCCCACGACCAGCAGAGCGCCATCGCGCCCTCGCGTGGCACGCGGCCGAAGGTGGGGCGCAGGCCAGTGGCGCCGCAGCGGGTGCAGGGCGACACGATCGAGCCGAGCGTCTCGGTGCCGATCGCAAAGGACACGCAACCCGCCGCCACGGCCGAGGCGCTGCCCGCGCTCGAGCCCGACGAGCCCTGCTCGGGATTCCACGGGTTGCGGCAGGTGCCCCCGAACCAGATGTCGCCGTACGCAAGCGCGCCCACCGCGGTCTTGGCCACGCAGACGGCGCCCGCCTCGCGCAGGCGGCGCACCACGGTCGCATCGCCCTGCGGCACGCGGTCACGCCAGGGCTCGGCGCCCCAGGTGGTCTTGATGCCCGCGGTGTCGAACAGGTCCTTGAGGCCATAGGGGATCCCGTGCAGCGGGCCGCGGGCCTTGCCCTTCTTGAATTCGGCATCGCGCTCGTCGGCCTCGCGGTACGCGGGACCCTCGATGAGGGTGATGACGTTCGCGAGCTTCTCGTTGGCCTTCTTGAGCCGCGCCAGCGATCGCGCGACCAGCCGCCGCGAGGTCACCTTGCCGTCCTTCATCCACGCGGCGAGCTGCTCGACGGTGGCGAAATCGAGGTCGGCGTCGCCGTCGGGCGCGGGCTTGCCCTTGCGGGTGGCGCGCACCACCGCGGCGCTGCTGCGTACGCGCGGTTGCTCGCCCGGCAGCAGCACGCGGAACACCTGCGCGGGTGCGAGCTGGTTGTCGAGCGGGCCAAAGGCGGCGCGGGCGCGG
>CAIOCH010000231.1 GCA_903856525.1 uncultured bacterium
CATAGGCGGGCGGGCTGGCGACCGCGAAGGTGGCCGCGGGCGTCTCGAGGCGCATCACGAACATGCCGCGCTCGAGATCGCTGCCGATGATGGTGCCACTCGGGAAGTACGGGTAGCAGCTCCACAGTCCGTTGAACTGCGCCGCGTCGTCGGCGGGGTAGGTGTCGAGATACGCGACCTCGGTCACCGAAGCGATGTTGCCGGGGGTGGCCACATCGAACACGCGTAGGCCCGAGCGGTAGTTGGCCTGGAACATCTTGCCGTTGTGCGTGTAGCAGTTGTGGGTGATCGCCGGGGTGTTGTTGGTGAACTGCCCAACGTAGATCGGATTGTTGAGCAGCAGCACATCGATGACGTGCGTGGTGCTGAACTGCTGCGTCGCGCCCTCGTCGAGCTCGTCCCCGAGCAGGAAGTAGCGCTTGTCCTCAGTGAGCCAGCCCTGGTGGCTGTAGCGGGCCGATGGATAGAGGAGCCGCGAGAGCAGCGTGGGAGCGGCCTTGTTGGTCACATCGACGATGTAGAGGCCCGTCTCGGCGTTGCCGCCGTTGAGCCCGGCGCAGCAGAACGCGATCTCGCGACCCGCCCATGGGCCCGTCGTGTAGCTCACGATCTGGGCGTCGTGCACATAGTGGGTGCTCCACTCGCCCACGAATACGGGCGCGGAGGGCGTGCCGTTGAGGTTGTAGATGCGCAGGCCACTCGCCCCGCCGCCACAGCGGTAGAGGTAGCCGCTCTGCTCGTTGATGGCGACGTTGTGGGTGGCGAGGCCCCCGCCCGTGGTGATGGTGTTGACGAGCGTGACCACGCCCTGGTCGATGTTCGCGAGGGCGATCACCTGGATGCCCGCGCCGCCCTCGGTGACGACGTAGGCATGGCGGCCGTAGACCTTGGCATCGCGCCAGAGGCTGCTCGGGCCGGGGATGAACGCCACCTTCGTCGCGTTCACCGGATCCGTGACATCGTAGAACGCGGTGCCGTTCGACACGCACATGATGGCGTACTCGCGGCCCGATGAGGAGACGTAGCCCCAGCAGTCATTGCCGCTGGTTGCGCCGGCATCGATGGTGTTGAGTGGGTGCCACGACTTCAGGGCGAGTCCCTGCGCGGCGAAGGTGCCGCCCGCGACGGAGCCCTGGCCCTCACGCCACACGCGACCCTTGACGGCCTTCTGCTTGTCACGCACCTTGCCGTCGTCCTCGTGGGCGCGGGCAGGTGCGGCGACATGTGCGAGGGCGACGGCCGCGAGGCCGGCCGCGATCAACGAGCGGAGCGAGTGGTTCTGCATGCGTGTCACGTCCAGAATGAAGGCCATCGGGGGCACCGCGGTCCAGCGCGTCAAAGGTAACCCAAACAAGCACGCGTGCCGTCAGGAAGTCCTGAAAGGCGGACAGTTCGGCCGAGGTTACCGACCATCGGGCGGAATGGCGGTACGCTTGATCGCTTCAGGCGGTTTCATCCAACGCGAGGTTTGGTCGCGATCAGGAGTCAAGGCGCGCAGGAAGGCGACGAGATCGGACCTGCCTTCCTCGCCCAACCCGAGTGGCTCCAGCACCTGCTCGCCGTGATGGCCGACCGGACTGGCACCTTCCAGCGTGTCGTAGAAGCGAACGACCTCCTCCAGAGACGCCATGCGGCCGTCGTGCATGTACGGCGCCGTGGCCGCGACGCCACGCAGCGGAGGCGTGCGGAACTGCCCGAAGAGCTCACCCGAGCGGCGCAGGCCACGCACCATGCTCGCCTTGGACGAGTCAGCCGCGTCGCTGAACGCGCCCGCGGCGTTGAACGGATTCGCCTGCAGGAAATCGACCGCTGCCAGGCGCGCGGGGTCGTCGGGCACACGTCCATTGGCGCCCACGAGGCCCAAGGCGTGGAACTCCTCGTCGGTGAAGCTTGGCCCGCGGTGACACTGGTAGCAGCCGCCCTTGGAGACAAAGGTCGCGAGTCCGCGGCGAGCCGAAGCACTCAGTTCCTCGAAACCAGCCGCGCGTGCTCCCTCGTCCCCCGACTTCAGCGCGCGCACGAAGCGATCGATCGGCGCCTCGCCCGAGATCAGCCGACGCTGGTAGGCGCCGAGGGCCTTGAGGATGTTGGCGACGGTGTGATCGTCGGCCTGTGCGGGATACGGACCAAAGGCCCTCTCGTAGGCGCTCCGCAGTGCTCCGTCTGCGGAAACGACATCGAGGAGGCGCGCCCTGCTGCCACCCATCTCGTCGGGATGCTCGATCGGTGCGAGCGCCTGGGACCACAGCGAGTCGAACTTGCCGTCCCAGCCGATCCAGCGGCGGCGGGCGCTGTCGACCACGGTGGGCGCGTTGCGTCGCGCGGTGCCCACTCCGACCGCGAGTGGCTTGCCATCGGTGAAGTGGCGCTCCGGATCGTGGCAGGTGGCGCACGACACGCCCTTCGGCGAGAGCCGAGTGTCGAAGAAGAGCAGATGTCCGAGTTCCGCAGCACGCTCGTCGTTCGCAAAGCGGTTGGTGGGATCGGCCGGCAGCGGCGGCAGCGGTGACATGCGCGCGATGCGGGCGACCTCCTCGGCGGATAGCTGGGCGAGTTCCACCGGCAGTCGCGACGAGTCGATGACGGATATCGCGGGGGTCGGCGCGGACTGCGTTCCCTGTCCCGTGTTCCACGCGGTGATCGCCGTGGACGAGCGCGCGGACTCGCATGCGTGCGCCGGAGGCGGGCCCATGGCAACGAGCGCGATCAACTGCGCGAGCAACGCGACAGCCACGACGCTCACGCTACTCGATGTCCACATACCACTGCGTCCTCTCGGCGATGCCGCCCTCCTCGACATCGATCGCGATCACCCACCGGCCGGGCATATGCAGCAGCATTCCGGTCGCGAGGAACTTTCCCGCGCCCGCCGGCGCCACCGTGGGCACCAGGTTCATGCCGTGACCGTGGTGCGGCATCTCGGCGTCGGCGAGGACCGACACGTCCTTGGCGAGAGCCTTGCCGTCGGCGCGGCGCACCTCGCAGCGGATGGCGAAGGGCTCCGCGTCGGGAATCATGCCGTCGACCGGTTCCCAACGCACGACGTAGGTGCCGTCGGCGGAGGTCCCCTCGCGTGCGTCCTTGGTGAGTTCGAAGGAGCGCACGGGCGCTGCGGTGCGGGACTCAGGCGCAACCGGCGCAGAGGATGCTCCGGGCGACGTCGAGGGTGATCCCGCGGACTCGCGCACGGCGGACGCTCCGCCACCGGGGCGCGTCTCCGCATCTGGCGAGGTGCCCCCGCCTCCATCGCACGCGATCAATGCCGCCCATGCCGACGCCAGCATGATCGCGCCGATCGAGCGCCGCATCGCAACCCGACGCGTGCCGATCACGCGCCACCTCCCGAAGTGGCTGGCGATCCAGCCGCCGGAGGTGGAGTCAGCCGCGGAAGCCCGCCGGGCGAGCCGCGCCGCTTGCGGTCGTAGTAACGGCCCATGCTGCCGGTGAGGTTCCATGCGAAGTGCTCTCCGAAGCGCTGGAACCGATGGTTCCCGCGATCAACCACGATCAGGCCGAGCGGCGAGGTGCAGATCGACTGCGGGTCATGGAACTGCTCGTCGAGGATGCCACGCTCGCCGACGATGCGATGCCGACCCTCGGAGTCAGCCGCGATGCAGTGGTCGGCCGCGCCATCCGCCACCACGAGGCGGCCGGCTGCGTCGAACGCCACGCCCGACGGCCGGCGGAAGGACGTGTCGCCCAAGCGATCGAGTTCCGACCACCCGCCGTCGACGGCGCGCAGGAAAACGCGGCGCGCGATGGGGTCTGCCACGGCGATGCGACCGTCGGCCGCCACCGCGATCTCGCTCGGCGCGCGTGCAGCCGAAGGCAACGACCAGACCTCGCCGGCCAGCAGACCCTGGTCGCAACCCAGCACCGCGAGATTGGCATCATCGAGCAGATACGCGCGTCCGCCGCCGAAGGCGACGTCGGTCACCAGCGGCACACGAAGACCGACCCGCCCTTCGGGCACGGGCAGCCTCCCCGCCAGCGCCACCAGATCCACCGACCGTGCGAGGCGGGGAATGAACATGTCGACGGTGGGCGACTTGTCGCGATCCCAGTCGGCAGCATAGACATCGATTCGACTGCGCCCAGCATCGGCGATCCAGACACGGGCTCCGTTCGGATCGACCGCCAGCGCGGATACCTCAACGAAGCGTCCGGGCGACGCGCCCGCGCCGCCGATGATGGAGATGTGGATGGGCGGCGTACGGCGCGCGTCGAGCAGGGCCACGCCCTGCGTCTCGACATCAAGCAGCGCAAGCAGGTCGGCTGCGCAGCCACTCTCGGCCCCGAAGTGGCTGCTGATGAAGTCGGGCGAGGTGGTCGATGGATCGATCTCGTCGGGCTCGCCGGTGAGGCGGAACACCTGCACGCGGTCCTCGAAGGCCTCGGCGACCGCGAGGCTCTCGCCATCGGGCGCCAGCGCGAGCGACACGGGGTAGTGGATGCGCCCCTCGCCCTGGCGGGGAATGAGCGCGTGCATGCCGAAGAAACCAAGGTGGCGACCGGCGTCGTCCACGATCTGCACGCGGTGGTTGAGCTCGTCGGCCACGAGGATGCAGCGCGTGCCCCCGCGCTCGCGCACCACCACATCGCGAGGTGAGCGAAACTGGCCAGGGTTCGAGCCGCGCTCGCCGAGGCGGACCATCGTGCCATCGGCCGCGATACGCCAGATGCAGTCGAGCAGGCGGTCGGCCACGAAGACGGTGCCGTCGTCGGCCGCGTGGAGTCCGCGAGGCTCACCCATGCTGCCGACGCCCGTGCCATGGACTCCCGCACCACCAACGCCCAGGCGCCGGCGCTCGGTTCCATCGGTCCCAAACACGATCACCGCCCGCAGGCGTGCGTCGCTCACCGCGATGTCGCGCCCCACCCACGCGATACCGCTGGGCCGCTCGAGTACGCCGCGGCCGATCTCGCGTTGGGAGCCATCGCGGCCGATGATGCGCACGGCACCGCCCGCATCGGCGATCGCCACCACTCCGTCCGCCGAGACAGCGATGTCCACAGCAGCCTGCGCGCCCGTCTCGAGCGAAGCGACCTCGGGGCCCGTGGTCCGCCCGGCGATCGCCACCGCGCGCACGACCTGGCGCTCGACGCCGTCGGCCACCTGTTCGGGTGCACATGCAAGGATCGCGTTGCCGTCGAAGGCCACTCCGCTCGCGCCGAGGACGTTGGGAATCGTGACGAGGTAGGCGCCTCCGCGCGGGCAGTCGACGACGGATGCATCCCGCACGGCTCCACCGATGAGGGCCGAATCCTGCGCCGGAGCGGTCCATGTGCACGCGAGCGAGGCGATCACGACGAACATGCGCGCGAGTGTACCGATCCTGAACGGGAAGTTGCTAACTTCCGCGCCATGCAGGCACACGCAACGCACGAACACGGCGAGGGACACGGCCACGGACGGAAGCAGCCAGGGCTTGGCGCACGCCTCTCCATGGCCTTCGCAGTGCTCGCCTCGTGCGTGCTCGTGCTCGCTCTCTTCCTCGCCCCGCACGGTCCCACGGACGGCGAGGGCGGCACCAAGGGGATCTCCGCCAACTGGTGGATCGGCGTGCTGCCCTTTGCCGGCCTCCTGGGGGCGATCGCGGTGTTCCCGCTGATTCCTGCGATCGCGCACTGGTGGCACTCCAACCTCAACCGCTATGTCGTGTCGCTCATCGCGGCGGGGCTTGCGCTCCTCTACATCGGCGTGGACGCGGGGGCGGTCGGCGTTGGCAACGCCCTGCACCACGCGGTGCCGGCCGAGTACATCCCGTTCATGAGCCTGCTGTTCGCGCTCTATGTGATCGCGGGCGGCCTGCGCATCGAGACGCCGTTCGACGGACACCCGCGGGAGAACCTCACCCTGCTCCTGGTGGGTGCGCTGATCGCGAGCTTCGTGGGCACGACGGGCGCAGCGATGGTGCTCATCCGCCCGCTGCTCGAGTCGATCCGCCGCCGCAAGTACCGCGCGCACTCGGTGGTGTTCTTCATCTTCATCGTGTGCAACTGCGGCGGCTGCCTGCTGCCGATCGGTGATCCACCCCTCTTCATGGGCTATCTGCGCGGAGTGCCGTTCGGATGGACCCTGACGCTGTGGAAGGAGTGGCTGCTGGTGAACGGCCTGCTGCTCGTGGCCTACGCCGTGATCGACACCATCCTGCACCGGAAGGAGCGGCACGAGGTCCAGCGTGCCGACGACCACCGGCGGTTCCGCGTGGAGGGCGCGGTGAACATCCCCCTGCTTGCGCTGGCGATCGCCGCCGTGGCGCTGGTGGTGCCGGGTGCGACTGTGGCGGGCACGGACATCGTCGCGCCGCCGTTCGCGCGGGAGGGACTGCTGCTCGTGCTCACCGCCGCCAGCTGGGCGCTCACGCCCAAGCGCGTGCGGCAGGCGAACCGCTTCGAGTTCGGCGCCATCATCGAGGTTGCGGCCATCTTCATCGGCATCTTCATCGCCATGCAGACGCCGCTCGCGGTGCTCTCGTCGAAGGGCGCCGACCTCGGGATCTCGTCGCCGATCGCGTTCTACTGGGTGACGGGCGCGCTCTCGAGCTTCCTCGACAACGCGCCGACCTACGTGGTGTTCTTCGAGATCGCCAAGACGCTGCCGTTCTCGCCCGAGGAGGCGTACATCGCCCTCGCGGGCGGCAGCCAGATCCGGGTGGACCTGCTCACCGCGATCTCACTGGGCGCCGTGTTCATGGGCGCCAACACCTACATCGGCAACGGTCCCAACTTCATGGTCAAGGCCATCGCCGAGAGCGAGGGCGTACAGATGCCGAGCTTCTTCGGCTACATGGCCTGGTCGGTGGGCATCCTGATTCCCCTGCTGGCGCTGGCGGAGGTGTTCTTCCCGTGATACGAGCGGTCGCCGCTGCGGCGGCGACCTCTGGTGGGGATACGGGGGCGGTGGAGGGCCGCTACTGCTTGCCCTTCATGGAGGCGTAGATCAC
>CAIOCH010000232.1 GCA_903856525.1 uncultured bacterium
CAACAGCGCGTTCCTCTCGACCTTCGGGAAGTTCTACGCCACGCGGCTGTCGGAGCTTTCCCAGCCGGCGAACACCATCGTGTTCGGCAGCGCGCGCGGGCAGGAGAGCTCGCCCATCGCCGGCGGCATCGAGGGCGTGGCGGAGGGCTATTTCCGCATCCGCTCGCCCTCCTTCGACACGCGCACATGGTCGGCCGCGTACGACGCCGACGATCCCGCCTCGTGGGGCAACCTGAGCGCGCGCTTCGCGGGCGACATCGCCGTGGGCTTCGCCGACGGCCACGCCGAGGCGCGACGCCCCGAGACGCTGGACGACATGCGCATGTGGGCGCCTGGCGCCGCCACCAAGGACTGGACGCTCACGCCCGGCGGCGGTTGAGCAGGGCGCGCAGCGCGAACGATGCGGGCACCGCTGCAGCCAGGAGTGTGGCGATCATGCCGGCCGTGTTGAGCGCGGCCTGCGTGCCGAGCGCGCGCGGCGCGTAGGCCGCGATCAGGTGACCCGCGACGGTGATGGCCGCACCCGCGCCGAGACTGATGGCGAAACGCGTGCCGATGCGTGATGCATGCGGCGCCGCGATGAGCGAGGGGCACGCCAGGAGCGCCACCACCAGCAGGCTGCCCACCGCCTCGAAGCTGGCGACCACCACCATCGACACCGTGCAGAGGAGCGCGGGCTCGAGCCACCGCGGCGCGATGCCGCTCACGCGCGCATGCTCGGCGTCGAAGGCGAGCGCGGTGAGTTCCTTGCAGGCAGCGAGCGAGAAGGCCACCGCGATGCCCGCGGCCGCGGCCAGCGTCCAGAACTCCCGCGGAACGCCCTCGAACCACGACCCCGACGCGGGCGGCACGTAGAACAGCGTCTCCAGCGCACCGAAGAGCACGCAGTTGGGATCGAGATCGATCTGCCGCGCGCCCTGCGTCTCGAGCAGCGCCACGCCCAGCGCGAAGAACGAGGTGAACACGATGCCAAGCGCAGCGCCTGGATCGAGCCGCGTGCTGCGGCGGATCCAGCCCGCGAGCAGGATGGCCGCCACGCCCGCCACCGCGGCGCCCGTGAACATGGCGGCGATGGAGTGGCGACCCGCCACGAGGAACCCCGCGACCAGCCCGGGCAGGACCGCATGCGCGACCGCGTCGCCCGTCATCGACTCCTTGCGCAGCACGAGCCAGTTGCCCAGCGTGCCACAGGCGATGAGCGCGAGGAGCGCCGATACGACCATCGGCAGGTCGAGCAGCAGGAACTCCCTCATGGCGTCGCGCCTCCGGCGGGCGCACCGGCGCGCGGCGCGAGCAGCGGGGCCAGGGGCAGTGCGGCGAGAAACGCCGCACCCGCGCACAGCGTCATGGCGCTGCCGGTGGGGAGCGATTCGTAGCGCAGCGACAGCAGCACGCCCGCGATGGCGCTTCCCGCGCCGAGCAGCGCCGCGGTGCACACGACGCGCGGCATCGACCCGCGCAGCAGGCGCGCCGTGGCTGCAGGCGCGATGATCATGGACACCACCAGCACGATGCCGGCGACCTGCATGCCCGCGACCACCGTCGAGACCAGCAGTGCGAGGAGCGCGATGTCCATCGTGCGCACGGGCAGGCCGAGCACGCGCGCATGGGCCTCGTCGAAGGCGATCGCGGCGAACTCCTTGAAGAGCAGGGCGACCACGGCGATGGCCGCCGCGGCCAGCACCGCCAGCATGACGAGG
>CAIOCH010000233.1 GCA_903856525.1 uncultured bacterium
CACAGCGCGGCAGCCGCGGAGCACACCCATGGCTGAGTACGACGCCATCGCCGACGAGTACGCCGCCTCCAAGCAACTCCCGTGGCGGCTGCACGTGGAGCAGCCGACCCTGTTCGGGCTGATCGGCGATGTCCGGGGAAAGTCCGTCCTCGACCTCGCCTGCGGCGACGGGATCTACGCGCGCACGCTCGCGGATCGCGGTGCGACGCGCGTTCATGGCGTCGACCTCTCCGCCGGCATGATCGAGCTTGCGAGGCGGGCCGAGGCCGCCCGATCCCGCGGTATCACCTACTCGGTCTGCGACGCATCCGATGTGCGCGGCCTCGAGGGGTTCGATGTCGTGATGGCGGCGTACCTCTTCAACTACGCGCAGGACCGCGCCCAGCTGCGGCGGATGGCGGAGTCCGCCTTCCGCAGCCTCAGGCCCGGCGGCAGGCTCTGCGGGGTCAACGACAACCCCCGCACCGCGCCCGCGCGGTACCGCTACTACCCCGAGTTCAGCTTCGTGCGGTACATCGAGAAGCCGCAGCGGGAGGGATCGGCCATCACCTGGGCGATCCAACCGCCGACGGGCGAGCCGTGCATGTTCGACAATTTCTGGATCGCCCCCGAGACGTACCGCGAGGTCTTCGAGCAGGTGGGGTTCACGGAGTTCCGCTTCGTCGACGCGCATGTCGCGCCCGGGGCCGATCCCGCGCCGTTCAGCGACTTCCTCGAGGACTGCCCGATCTGCGGGATCTCGGCCGTCCGGCCTGCCGACAGTTGAGCGCGAGCGGACGCCGACCACCGTTTCTGAAGCTCCCGTGGCGGTGCGCCCATCGGTGCACCGCATCTTGTGGGGCGCTCACCGCTCCACGCGGCGTGCGGATGGCGCGCGGATGGGTGTGCCGTGCCCGTTGCATCGGGAGTCTCAGGAGATCGCCGGGGCAGGTTGGGACGTCTGAAGCGAATTGATCGGCATTCGGTGGTCAGATCGAATCCGCGATTCTGGTTTCAGCGAGACCGTTCCCGGTACCCGGTGTTGGTTCCCGTCAAAGACCCCCAACAGCGACCCGAACAGCCGACCGAACGGACACACATGCATGCACTCGCGATGATCCTTGCCACGGTGAGCCTCGCAACGGCAGGACACGCAGCGGCCGCGCCACAGTCTGTTGATGCGACCGCCGCCACTGGTGAAGCGGCATACGCGAAGCTCAAGGGCAATCGTCCCGGCGAGGAGCGTGAGTTCGAGATCGCGCCCGGCGTCAAGATGAGGTTCTGCTGGTGCCCCGCGGGTGAGTTCGTGATGGGGAGCCCGAGTACCGAACAGGGCAGGGACGGTCGAGATGAAGATCAGGCCAAGGTGACCCTGAGCAAGGGATTTTGGATCTCACAAACTGAGGTGACCCAATCGCAGTGGGCGGCGGTGATGGGGACCAATCCGATGGACGGCATCGGCCCCTACGGCAAGCCTCATCCCGAGAGCACCAGAGGACCCAATCGCCCCATCGTGGGCGTCAGTTGGGAAGATGCGCAGGTGTTCATGGAGAAGATCAATGCCACGCTCGGCAACGAGGATGGCGGAAGGATGTCCTTGCCGACCGAGGCGCAGTATGAATATGCGGCACGTGCGGGTGAGACGGGACCGTATCCCGGGGGCGGTTTGGATGAGGTGGCGTGGCACGAGGGGAACAGCCGCGGATACTCCCAGCTCGTCGGTACCAAGAACGCAAACGCCTGGGGCCTGCACGACATGAACGGGAATGCCTGGGAATGGGTGCAGGATTGCTACTCCGTGGAGTTGCCCGGCGGGACGGATCCGATTGCGAAGGAGATCGGCCTCGATCGCGTGATCCGGGGTGGCTGCTGGATCAAGGACGCGACCCACTGCAGACTCGCGACCCGCAGCTACCGCGCGCAGATGGCGAGTCAGTGCCTCAGCATCGGGGTCCGGATCGTCCGCAACAGCTGGCCGATGGAGGTGTCCAAGGCAGCCATCGACCCTGCGATCAATGGTTTCAACGTCTCCGAGATCACCTGCCGGAGCGCATCCCCCGAGCAGTCATCCGAGCAGTCATCCGATCAGTCATCCGATCAGTCGTTCGTGCAGACCGGGCCGAGACGCTGGACGAGCGGTGGAGTCGATTACACCGAGGTAAAGCGGAACGAGTGGCACGTTCACCTCAAGCGGGCCGATCGCGTCGACATGCGGGTACAGATCGACCTC
>CAIOCH010000234.1 GCA_903856525.1 uncultured bacterium
CCTAGGCGACTACATCGACCGCGGCCCTCGCTCGTACGAGGTCTACCGCCTCGTCCGGACGCTGTGCGAGGAGGAGATGGCGTTCGCGCTGCTGGGAAACCACGAGCTGAACGCGATCGCGTTCGCGACGCGCGCCGACGGGACCGGGCTGCAGCCGCACCTGGCGTGGAGCGCGGCGACGGCGGTGCTCGAGCAGGGCGCGCCCCCGCGCGCGGGATTCGTGCGCGACCACCGCGCCCGCCTCGACGGGATCGGCGCGATTCCCTCGAACATCCGGCATCACCGCGCGACGCTCGCCTCGATGAACGCCCACCGCTACAGCGAGATGGTGGACTGGTTCCTCCGGCTGCCGCTCTGGCTCGAGACCGACGCGATCCGCGCCGTGCACGCCGCGTGGATGCACGACTCGATCGAGCTGCTCAGGCGCTGGGCGGTCCACTTCGGCCGCCGCGAGCCGGGCGTGACGGTGGCGAGGTTCTCCGACGCGATCGCCGAATGCACGCGCCGCGCGGGCATCGCGCCGAAGCCGAAGCACGAGATCGCGATGGGCCTGATGCTCGATCGCGGCGACGGGCTCGTGTTCGAGGGGCACCGCATCGCGGACCTCCTCTTCAGCGCGCTGACGGGGATCGACGCGCCGGTCGATCCGCCCATTCGCGACGCCGAGGGATCCGTGCGAGGAAGCATGCGGCTCCGCTGGTATCTCGCGGGAACCGACGGACCGCTTCGAGCGCGGCTGTTCATGCCGTCGGACACCATGGCCGCCGCCGCGGGCGGCGCGTTGGATTCGCCGCTCGATGCAGCGCGGATCGCCCCCCGCGTCCCCAGTCCGACGGCGGGATATCCGACGGACGCGAAGCCCGTCTTCTTCGGCCACTACGGACTTCGCCACCGCGATCCAGTGCGCCCGCAGCGGGCGAACGTCGCGTGCCTCGACTACTCGGGCTACGAGGACGGCGGCGAGCTGGTCGCGTACCGCTTCGACGGCGCGGAGGCGTCGCGCCCGCTCGACGCCGATCGGATGCTGTCGGTGCCCGCGCGCGAGCAGCCGCATCCGCTGCATGCGGCGGAGCCGCGGTCCGAGGATCCACGCCGCGACCGGCCGTGCGATCCCGCCGAGGAAGGCTCGCTGCTCGACGCGCTCGCGCGCAGCGACTCGAAGCTGCTCCGGAGGACGGCCGACGCGCGACGCAAGGCCGACGGTCCGGGCGCCCCGCGCTGATCGCCGCCGTCAGCCGCCGACGAACGGGCCGAAGTACTCGAGCGACAGACCGTCGTTGCTCAGGAACTCGGCGGACCACTCCGGGTCGTCGCTCGAGAGCGCCCAGTGCAGCCGAACGCCGCGGTCGAGGTGGCCGTGCCTCGACTCGAACGCCGCGACCTCTTCCATCGAGTAGGCCCACGGCGCCGCGAAGATGAACGCCGCCTGCGCGCACACCACCGGCACATCGTCGTCGCCGTCGAACTCGACGCGGCGTATCCGCACCTCGGTCGCATGGACCTCCGCGTCGCGGATGCCGAGGAACGCCTCGGCGGCGCGACCGCAGTCCTCGACGAAGAAGACGCAGCGCAGGTGCGGCTCGAGCAGCGCGCACGCGGCCTCGTGCGCGGCGTCTCGCGCGGCGACCGACCCGTCCGCGGCGTCCTCGACCAGCCGCCGCGCCTCGCGGAACACCGCGGGAAGCGCCGCGTTCGGCGCCGCGATCCCGCACGCGCCGTTCAGCACGGTCGCGCGGAGCCCGATCCGCGCCGGCGTGTTTCGGCCCTCGCGCGCCTCGAGCTCGATCCGCCGACCCTCCGCAGCGCTGCGGTATGCGGCGTACACCACGCGCACGACCTCGGCGCCGAGCGCTCCGTCGCACGCGGGCGGCTCGCCCCGCGCAAGCGCGTCGGCGACCGACTGCACGAGGCCCTGCTGTCCCGAGGTCCAGTCCTCGTCGGGCATCGGCGTGCTCCAGCCCGCGTCGCCGTCGACCTTCTCCATGATGTACTCGGCGCCGAACGCGCCGTCGCGCGGCGCGTACGCGCGCAGCATGTCCACGGGCGACAGCGAGCACTCGAGGCGGTGCGTCGTCGCAAGCACGGTCAGGTGGCTCTGCATGCCTCCGAGCATGTGGTCCGATCCATGCGCGACCGCCACGGATCCGTCGTCGAAGCGAAGCGTGCACGAGCCCCACGACTCGGGCGCGAGATCCTCGGCGCGCACCTCGGCGGTCACCGAGACGACGCGCGTCGGCGTGCCGCGCAGGCGCAGCCCCTCGCGCGCCTTCAGCCACAGCATGGCGCCGATGGGATGCGCGCCGAGCCGGAGCAGCGCGCCGCCGCCCGCGAGCCTCCAGTCCCTCGCGTAGGCGGCGTGCGATCCCGAGTGGCTCTCCCAGCCGCGCATCTCGACGATCGAGCCCGACGCCGCCGCGCCGAGCGCGTCCGCGCGCACGATCGACGGCGCGAAGCACCAGTTCTCGCCGTAGAACAGGTGCCTCCCCGCGCGTCGGCACGCGTCGACCATCGCGTCCGCGTCCTCGACGGCGCGTGCGAGCATCGTCGCCCGGTCGGTCGAGGCGACCGCGTCGCCCGTCGCATCGTCCGCAAGCCCCTGCCCGCAGTAGGCCGCGAGCGGCTTCGTGCACAGCACGTGCTTTCCCGCGGCCGCGGCGCGCTCGCACAGCACGCGGTGCGCGTGGTTCGGGACGCACAGGTCGACGAGGTCGATCGTCGGGTCGGCGAACGCCTCGTCGACCGACGCCACGCGCCCGATGTCGAAGCACGACGCG
>CAIOCH010000235.1 GCA_903856525.1 uncultured bacterium
CGCCGTGGCCACGATGTCGAAGCCGTACTTCTCGTCGCCCTTGGCCTTCTTCTTGGCCTCGAGCACCGACTCGGCTGCGCGCACGAGCGCGACGCCTCCGCCGGGCACGTAGCCTTCCTTGGCGGCGGCGCGGGTGGCGTGGAGCGCGTCGTCGACGCGGTCCTTGGCCTCCTTCATCGCCACCTCCGTGGGGCCGCCCACCGAGATCACCGCCACGCCCGACGTCATCTTGGCGAGGCGCTCCTGGAGCTTCTCGCGGTCGTAGTCGCTGGTGGTGCGGTCGATCTGCGCCTGGATCTGCGCGGCGCGCGCCTCGATGTCCTTGGTCTTGCCCGCACCCTGCACGATGGTCGTCTCCTCCTTGGAGATCACGACCTTCTTGGCGCTGCCGAGCTCCTTGAGCTCGACATCCTCGAGGCTGCGGCCGAGGTCCTCGGCGAAGAAGGTGCCCGCGGTGAGCACGCCGATGTCGGCGAGCATCGCCTTGCGGCGGTCACCGAAGCCGGGAGCCTTGACCGCGCACACGTTGAGCACGCCGCGGAGGCGGTTGACCACGAGCGCCGCCAGGGCCTCGTTCTCGACCTCCTCGGCGATGATCACGAGCGGCTTGCCCGCCTGCGCGACCTTGTTGAGCAGCGGGAGCAGCTCCTGCAGCATCGAGATCTTCTTCTCGTAGATCAGGATGAGCGGGTTCTCCAGCACGCACTCGCCGCGCTTGGGATCGGTCATGAAGTACGGGGAGAGGAAGCCCTTGTCGAACGCCATGCCCTCGACGTAGGTGAGGGTGGTGTCTGCGGTCTTGCCTTCCTCGATCTCGCACACGCCCTCGGCGCCGACCTTGTCGATCGCCGCGGCGATCAGCTTGCCGATCACGGTGTCGTGGTTGGCGGACACGGTCGCGATCTTCTCGAGATCGGCCTTGCCCTTGCACTTCTGCGCCATCGCGGTGAGGGCCTCGCAGCCCGCGGTCGCTGCGGCGTTGATGCCGCGCTGCACCGCCACGGCGTTGGCGCCGGCGGCGATGTGCTTGAGGCCGCCGTTGAAGATGGCGCCCGCGAGCACCGTCGCGCAGGTGGTGCCGTCACCGGCGATGTCCGCCGTCTTCTTGGCCACCTGCTGCACCATCTTGGCGCCCATGTTCTCGAAGGGCGACGGCAGGTCGACCTCCTTGGCCACGGTCACGCCGTCCTTGGTGATCGACGGGCTGCCATAGGACTTGGCGAAGAGCACGTTGTGCCCAACGGGACCCATCGTCACGGCGACCGCCTGCACGAGCTGGTCGACGCCGCGCTTGAGCTCCGCGCGCGCCGCCGCATCGAACTTCATCTGCTTGTTTGCCATTGGGAAAACTCCGTGGTGTCTGCGGTCACTTGGCCATCACGCCGAGCAGTTCGCTCTCGCGCATGATCACGTGGGTCACGTTCTTGATCTCGATCTCGGTGCCGGCGTACTTGCCGTACACCACGGTGTCGCCCTTCTTCACATGGACGGGCGCGCGGTCGCCGTTCTCGAGCAGGGTGCCGGGGCCGGTGGCAACCACGGTTCCCTGCATCGGGCGCTCCTTGGCGCTCTCAGGCAGGAACAGGCCGCTCGCGGTCTTGGTCTCGGGCTCGACGGGCTTGATCAGGATTCGGTCTTCGAGGGGTCGGACGGACATGGTGTGTCTCTCGTTGGATCAGTCGGATTGCGTGTGGTCAGTGTCGATTCGGTTGCAGGAGCGGAGGACGCCCTCTCAGGATCGGAAGAGTTCTTCTTCCGATCCGTGGGATCCAGGATCGGAGGAGTCCTTCCTCCGATCCGTGAAGTACGCCCATCCAGGATTGGAGGAGTCCTTCCTCCGATCCGTAAAACTACGCCTTTAGAACATGCCGCCCATGCCGGGGTGGCCGTGGTCGTGGTGGTGATCGTCCGGCGCCTCCTTGGGCTGAGGCTTGATCGCCACCGCGCAGTCGCAGGTGAGGATGAGGCCCGCCACGCTCGCCGCGTTCTGCAGCGCCGTGCGGTCGACCTTGGCGGGGGTGATGACGCCCTGCTTGACCAGGTCGCCGTACTCGAGCGTGAGCGCGTTGAAGCCCTCGTCGCCCTTCATCTCCTTGACCTTGGCCACGACGACGGTGCCCTTTTCGCCTGCGTTCTCGGCGATGGTGCGCAGCGGAACGCAGAGCGCCTCCGCCACGGCGTCGACGCCAGCGAGCTCGTCGCCGGTGCACTCCTTGCGCACCTTGTCGAGCACCGGCAGCGCGCGGATGTAGCTGGTGCCGCCGCCCGCCACCACGCCCTCGGCCACGGCCGCGCGGGTCGCGTGCAGCGCGTCCTCGACGCGCGCCTTCTTCTCCTTGAGCTCGGCCTCGCTGGAGGCACCCACATTGATCTGCGCCACGCCGCCCGCGAGCTTGGCGAG
The DNA here is from genome assembly GCA_903856525.1 of uncultured bacterium. Taxonomy (GTDB): domain Bacteria; phylum Planctomycetota; class Phycisphaerae; order Phycisphaerales; family SM1A02; genus QWPT01. Next base: position 2,402 of record CAIOCH010000235.1, read on the forward strand.
GCGCTCCTGGAGCTTCTCGCGGTCGTAGCTGGAGTCGGTCGAGGCGATCTCGTTGCGGATCTGCTCGCAGCGCGCCTTGATGGCGGAGGTGCTGCCCGCGCCCTCGACGATCGTCGTGTTGTCGCTGTCGATGACCAGCTTCTTGGCCTGGCCGAGGTCCTTGATGGTGACCTGGTCGAGCTCGA
>CAIOCH010000236.1 GCA_903856525.1 uncultured bacterium
AGGGACCCGCTGGTGGTCGCCCGCCAGCGGATCGCGGTGCACGATGCGCGCCACCACATCGTCCTGCGGCATGCCGAGAAGCGGTCCCAGCTGCGCCGCGAGCTCGCTGATCGGATCAAGCACGATGCGGTCGCTCTCGCGCGCCTTGCCGGCGGCGATGCGCGCGGCCGAGCGCTCGTTCTGCGCGAGCGTGTCGCGGTAGAGGTCGCGCACGTCGACATAGAGCGTGCCGCTGATGGTGTCGAGGGCCAGGGTGCGGCCGTTGCGGTCGAGGATCTCGCCGCGCGGAAGCGCATCCGAAACAGCGCGCTGCTGCGCCAGCTTTCCGTTGGCGTCGGCCATCGATGCCAGAAGCTGCTCGCTCGGGTCGGTCTTGAGCTGCACCACGCGCACCGTGATGCCCGTGATGCCGACCGCCACACCCGCGACGAGCACGCACGCCCATCGAGAGATCGACCGGGCGCGCGCGTTTGGCTCCACCGATGCCGCGCGGACCGCAGCAGCCAGTGCCGGGGACGGTGACGCGGTTGTCGCGCTGTCGTTCGACTCGCTCATCCACCGATCTCCTGCGCCTTGCGGACGCCATCTGCATCCACCGCCGTGAGCGGGTTCCCCATCTGCTGCTCCGTGGCCTTCGATGGGTCGAATCGGAACGGCACCGAGCGGTACTCGGCGAGCTTCTTCTCGCCAATGCGTTCCTTGAGGGCCGATGCCGTGGTTGCGCGCGCCACCTTCACCTGCAGCCGAACCTTCTCCTGATCGGCGTCCTGCAGGCGGAAGTGGATGCGGCTCATCTGCGCTGCTGCATCGATGCGCTTCTGTCGGTTGACCAGCAGCGCGCCATACATGGCGCCGAGGACGACGATCACCGTGACCAGCTTCGCGAACATCGGGCCTCCATGCCTGACGGTTCGAGCTCCATCCGCCGCGCGTGCGTTCGGCCGCCTGCGCTCAGTTGATCGCCGCAATCCGGATCTGCGAGCCGACCTTGAGGTTCTTCTCGTTGAGGCCCGGGTTCAGGCCGCGGATCTTCTCCACGTTGGCGTTCGTGCCCTTGCCGTAGGCGCGGGTGGCGAGCTTCCAGAGGTTGTCGCCCTTCTGCACGGTCGCCGTCTTGAACTTCGGCTCCTCGCGCACGGTCTTGGCGGGGGCCTTCGCGGGAGCCTCCACGACCGACTCGGGCTGGCGGGGCGCCTCGTCCTGCACGAACTGCTGGCCAGGCGCCGGGATGGACAGGTTCTGCGGCGCCGCGTTGGGGTCGAGCACGCTGATGTCGGGCACCTTGATCACTTGGCCGATGCGCATCTTGGTTGCGTCGATGCCGTTGTACTCGGCCAGCTTGTTGGCGAGCGACCGCTTGCCGTAGTACTTCTGCGCGAGCCGCTCGGGGTGGTCGCCCTTGACCACCGTGTGGGTGCGTTCGGTCGGCACCGTGATGCGCGGCTCAGGCTGGATGATGGAAGGCTCGAAGCCGCTGGGGCCCGCGCCACTCCGATCCAACGGCTGCAGCACCACCGCGCGGCCGTCGACCTGCGCGGGCTCGCTGGGAGCGCGCTCAGGCATGGCGCCGAACTCTTCGATCCTCGCCTGCTCGCGCAACTCATCAGCGCCGGGCAGGTCCTTCTCCTCGTAGCTCACGATCGTCGCGGGGTTGGCGATCTGCGCATCGCGCGCCGAGAGATGGTCGGACACGAGGATGCCCACGAAGAGCAGCAGTCCGAACCCGATGACCATGACCAGTTTGTTCTCGCGCGTCATGACTGAGCTTCCTTGCTTCAGCCTTGCTGCTCGGCGGCCCCCCGCCGTGCGTCATGCACGTGCCTGCGGCGGAACCGGCTCTCGCACCAAGATGTGCCTCACACCTTCGAAGGGCCATCGACCATGACGGCCCGGAGTTTCGCAGAGCGGGCCCGCGGGTTCGCCGCGGACTCGGCTTCGGTCGCAACCACTGCTCCGGAGAGGATCTCGCTCGCGAGTCCGCTCTTTCGCATGGTGGCGAAAGCCTGCTTCACCAGGCGATCCTCGAGGCTGTGAAACCCGATGATCGCGATGCGCGCTCCCGGTGCGAGCCAGCTCGGTCGACCGTCATGCGTGCGCTGCGCCGCGCGTTGAATCGAATCGAGGAGCGCATCGAGCGCTCCCATTTCATCGTTCACCGCGATGCGAAGCGCCTGGAAGGTCTTCGTCGCCGGATGCATCCGCGAAGCGTGGGCGCGGGAGCCGTAGGCCTCCCGAACCAGATCCGCAAGTTGCGCCGTCGTCTTGATCGGCGCAACCGCACGAGAAGCCACAATTTTCGCGGCGATACGGCGGGCGAGCGGCTCCTCGCCGTAGCGGGTCACAAGGTCGGCCAGATCCCGCTCCGATGCGGAAGCGAGCAGCTCTGCGGCGGTCATGCCCGAAGACGGGTCGAGGCGCATGTCGAGGGGCCCCTCCCGCATGAAGCTCAGTCCGCGTGATGGATCGTCGACCTGCGTCGACGCAAACCCGAGATCAGCCAGCACGGCGTCGGCCTGCAGTCCTCGGGAGTCCAGTTCGCGCCCGACCGACGCAAAGCTCCCGTGCACCCCGATGGGGGTGCGGGCGCCCGCCCGCGCCACGCGCTCGCACGCGTAGGCGAGATTCCCAGCGTCGAGGTCGAACAGGACAGGCAAGCCAGTGGGTGCGATGGTTCGGGCAACCTCGGCCGCGTGACCACCTCGCCCTGCAGTCAAATCAACGTATACCTGGCCGCGGCTCGGGCGCAGCGCCTCGATGACCTCGCGAAAGAGGACAGGCACATGACCTGCACTGCCATCCGAAATGGGTTGGTTTGGCTCATTCACGGCTGAGGAGGCTGCGAAGCCGTCGGTGCCTGCGTTGGCGGAAGCTGTCCGAGCGCCGCGCCGGGCGCTGACGAGGCAACCGTCGCTGGCTCTTGCTCCGCGTGGGACGACCATCGGCTGCGGAGCGCCAGCTTGAGTCCCACCGCGCCGATCGCTCCGAAGAGCACGACCGAGACGGCGTAGAGGATGCGAAGCCGCACGAGCTGCTCGATCGCCAGCGCCCCGAGTATGACGCCGATGATGCCGAAGGCGATCGACATGCCGTAGAGCGCCACCACGGCGCGCTTGACCCCGCCGAGCGAACGCTTGGCCAAGTGGTGGATGTGGTTGGCGTCGGCCGTGGACATCGGCACGCCCGCGAGCTTGCGTCGCAGGATCGCCAGCGAGGTGTCCATGATGGGCAGGGCGAAGATGATGAGTCCCGCGAACACGAGGTGGGTATCGCCATGCTCGCCGAGCAGCAGGATCGAAACCACCACCAGGTAGCCGATGAGCAGGCTCCCGCAGTCGCCGAGGAAGATCACGGCGGGATTGAAGTTCCACGGCAGGAACCCGAGCACGGCCCCCAGCAGCGCCAGGCAGATGACGATCCGCACTCCTGCCAGAGAGTCGAAGGGGTCGCCGATGGCACCGTGCGACGCCATCAGCAGTCCGATGGTGAGCAGCGCCGTGGCCATGATGGCCGCCGTCCCCGAGCACAACCCGTCGAGCCCGTCGATGAGGTTCATGGCGTTGCAACCGCCGAGGACGAACAGCGCGATGAGCGCCGTGCCCGTCCAGTAGAACACGTCACCCGAGTGCATGGCCATCGGGCCGATGCTGAGCAGGACCGTGGTCGGCTCACCGAAGAGCGGCGCGAGGACCCCCTCCGCCACCCGTGTTCCGATGTCCTGCACCGCCAGCGCTGCGGCGGCGACCAGCTGCCCCGCGATCTTGAGTCGGGGATCCCAGCCCCAGACGTCGTCCGCGAGACCGGTGAAGGTGATGGCCACGATGCCGATGACGATGGAGACCGGGATCGGAGCGAGGATCCCGCCTGGACCCTCGGAGATCGTGTAGCTGTAGGCGATGGCGCCCATCACGCCCAGGAACACCGCGAAACCGCCGAGATACGCGATCGGATACTTGTGCTGCTTTCGCGCCTCGTTGGGCTTGTCGATGATGTCCATCTCGATCGCGAGCTTGCGGACGAACGGCGTCGCCAGCAGCGTGATCAGGAAGCTGACGATGAAGACCCCGGCATAGCCGTTGAGGAAGTCGAGGGCGGTGAAGCGTCCGAGCTCCGGCACGATCACGGGCTCGGCCGAGCCTGCCGGGAGGAGCGACTGCGGTCCGATCGCGCCCGCATCGAGCGCGCCAACGCCCACCTTCGATGCGGCGAGATCCTGCCCGACGTTTGCCTGTGCCAGCCCGATGGGCGTCGGCATCGACCCACTCACGCCCCACCTCCGGCGCCCGCGGCGGCGGGCTCGCGGGCACGGAGCTCTTCCGCGAGGTCGAGGATGGTGCGCTCGAGCGATATCGCAGGCTGGAACGCGATCGCCTCGCGGATGCGCGAGAGATCGGGCTGGCGCACGGCCAGGTCGTCGAATCCCGCGGCGAAGGCCTGCTCGTAGGGAACCATGCGGATGCCGCTGGACGAGCCCAGCGTGGCGACAACGAGCCGCGCGAGGGCGTGCATCGAGATCGACTCGTCGCGGCCCAGGTTGAACACGCGTCCCGCGCACTGCGGCGACGCGAGGAGCCGGGGAAGCGCCTGCACCACGTCGCGCACGTCGCAGAAGCAGCGCGACTGCCTTCCGTCGCCATGGACCTCGAGGTCCTGGCCCTCGAGCGCCGCGCGCACGAAGCGCGGCAGCACCATGCCGTAGTCGCCGATCTGCCGCGGGCCAACGGTGTTGAAGAAGCGCACGATCACCGCAGGGAGCCCCTGCTCGCGGTGGTAGGCGAGCGCAAGGTACTCGTCGATCGCCTTGGAGCAGGCGTAGCACCAGCGGCTGAACGAGGTGGATCCGTACACCACGTCGTCGTCCTCGCGCATGGGCACGCGCACACCCTTGCCGTAGACCTCGCTGGTGGAGGCGATGAGGATCGGCGTGCGCCGCTCCGCCGCGAAGCGCAGCACCACGCTGGTCTCGTGGATGTTGGTCTCGATGGTGTGGATCGGCTGCTCGACCACGAGCCGCACGCCTACCGCCGCGGCGAGGTGGTAGATGCAGTCGTAGTCCGATGTCGACAGCGAGGGAACGATGTCCGACACCTCGCCCTCGATCACGTGGTAGCGCTCACTCCGCGCCGCCACCGACCGCACGATGCCGGGATTGGCGCGGCGACCCGTGGAGAAGTTGTCGACCACGGTCACCGTGTGGCCCGCGTCGAGCAGCAGCTCCGAGAGGTGCGATCCGATGAAGCCCGCGCCGCCCGTGATGAGCACGCGCTGCGCCGACCCCACAGGGCGACCGACCGGGGTGATGTGCGGTTGCATCGTCACGTCTCTACGCGCGGCGGCTGGTGGCCGCCGTCCCGATGTTCTGGCTGCAGACCGTCACTTGCCCGCGTACGCGGCCATGGCCTCGTAGTTCTTGCGGAGATAGCCACCGGCCGTGTTGGTCGGCCTGTTGAGCACGGCGCCGAGGAACTGCGCGCGGACCTCCGTGAGCTGACCGACGAGACGGGCCACGAGTCCTCGCTGCTCCTGGAAGGCGCGCACCACGAGGATGCTGCCATCGACCTTGTTGGCCACGGCGAGCGCATCGCCCGCCACGACCACCGGCGGAACGTCGAAGAGCACGATGTCGTATCGCGCGGACACCGACTGGATGAACTCGTCGAAGCGCGGCGTGTTGAGCAGTTCGAACACGCGGTTCTCAGGGGTTCCCGCCGACACGATGTCGACATCACCGCCCGCGGGCCGGATGACGTCGGAGGCCGAGGCGATGCCGCGGAGGACATCGCCCAGGCCGCGCGCGTCGGGCTCGGTTCCCATGGCTGCAGCCAAGTGGCTGCGGCGGAAGTTCGCGTCGACCACCAGCACCTTGCGGCCGCTGGCGGCCATGGAATCGGCAAGATTGGTGACCATGCTGGTCGTGCCCGCCTCGGGAAGTCCGCTCAGGCAGACGATCGTTTTGACGGAGTTCTGCGTGCACAGCTTGAGCACGTGGCCCGTGAGCTGGCGCGACAACTCCGCCACCACCGACTTCGGGGCGTCGCGCACCACGCGCTCGACCTTCTTGGGGCCGAGCGGGTCCTCGGCGATGTCGGGCACCGAGCCGAGCAGGCGCAGTCCGGATACACCGAGTAGATCGGTGGCGTAGCGCACGCGGGTGTCGAGCAGCTCCCGAGCGAAGATGAAGGCGATGTAGGCGGCGAGCGTGAGCACGATGCCGAGGGGCAGCATGTACTTGAGCTGGGGGAAGCTCTTCTCGCGCGGCGTCTGCGCGCGCTTGGCGATGGTCACGGCGCGGGCATCCTCGCGCGCCTTGTACTGGTCGAGGTTGGCCAGCACCTTGAGCTGCTCGGCGCGCGCCTCGAGCAGGCGCTCGCGGCGCTCCTTGAGCTCGTCGACGGTCGCCAGATTGGCGGTGAAGTCCTTGAGGCGCTCGCTCTGGCCCGCGTAGTCCTTCTCGAACTTCTCGAGCAGGCCGGCGTAGCTCTCGACCTGGTCGGCGAAGGTCTTGAAATCGGCGTTGAGGTTGCGCTTGAGCACCTGGGCGACCAGCGCGTCGCGCTCAAGCTCGGCGGCCTTGACCTGCGACTCCATGCTGCGGAGCGCCGTGTGGGTTGCGCCGAACTTCTTGCGGTACGACTCGGCCGCCACGCGGAGCTCCTGCACCTGGCTGTTGGCGCGCTGGACCTGCGGGTCCTCCTCGGCGGTGCGGATGTCGTCGGGCGACGGCTCCAGCCGGCCCTCCATCTTGGCTTCGGTCTGCGACTTCCGGCTGGCCGCGAGCGTGAGCAGCGACTTGGTCTCGCCCAGACGCCGCGCCGTGTCCTCGACCACCAGCAGCATCTCGCTGCGCTCCTCGCTGGTCGAGGTCATGTTGCGGTCGGTCACGAACTTGGCGATCTCCTTGCCCAGGCTCGAGAGCTGGGAGTCGAGATCCGCCAGCTGCCGCGCGAAGTTCTGGCGGTTCGCCTCGAACTTCTGATCGTCGGTGGCCTTCTTGGTGGCGATGTAGGTCTCCGCGATGCGGTTGAGCACCACGGGCACGTCGGCGGCGACGTGCGTGGACCAGGTCAGCGCGAAGTAGTTGGTCCGGCGGCGATGTCCTGCCGACAGGTCCTCCTCGAGGTCGTCGACCGCGTCCTCGGGCACGAAGCGACCCGAGTCGTCGAGGTACCACTCGCTCCACTTGGTCTGCTCGATATCGCGGTGGTTCATCGCCTTGAGCAGGATCTCGCGCGAAAGCAGACGCCCCGCCTCGGTCTGACCCACGCGCTCGACCGCCTCTTCGGTGCGGTCGTCGCGTGACGTGACGTCGGTCGCCTCCTCGGGCGACACCTGGAGCTCGAAGAGCACCGTCTCGGAGTACAGCGGGTACACGAAGTCGCCCACGACATGCGCGACGCCGCCCAGGCCGACGCCGACGAATGCGGCGGCAACCAGCTTCCAGGCGTTCTGACGCAGGACGCGGATCGGATCGATCTGCGTTCCCGCGGGGGCTGGTGCGCTCGCGCGTGCGCGCGCCGGTTGGGTACGCGGATCGATGGGGCTCTTGGAGGGTGCGATGCTCATGAATCGTCTCGGATGGGATCTATCGGTCCTTCTGGACCCTCACTTGAACGCGGGATTCGGCTGAAGCCCCTGTCGCGCAGGGGTTTGTCCATGGGAATCCTGCATCCCGGGCACGGACCCGTCTCAGTTCAACGAACGCAGCAGTTCCTCGATCGAGGCCTTGGTTGGCGGATCGGGGTTCATGTCGAGTCCGCGGCGGGCGGCCTCGCGGGCCGGGGCGACCTGTCCAAGACCCTTGAGGGCCTGCGCGCGATGCAGCTGCACCGGGGCGCTGTCGCCGATCTTGGCGGCACGATCCGCGTAGTCGAGGCCCTCCTGCCACTGGCCGTCGGACACCAGCACGAAGGCGAGGGTGTCGAGGTACTCCGCACGCGCAGGCTGGAGCTGCACCGCACGCCGCGCCGGCACCATGGCCTTCTTGGCGTCCTTCTCGCATTCCACCAGCAGGTACGCGTAGTTGTTCAGCACGGCGTGGTTGTTGGGCGTGAGCGCCAGGGCCTTCTCGAAGGTGCGCATGGCGTCGGTGCAGCGACCAACCAGGTAGTAGCTGGTTCCCAGTCTGTCGAAGAAGACAGCCCCGAAATCAGGCATGGCCGAGTAGTCCCGGCCCGCGATGGGCTCGAGGTAGCTGATCACGCGGCTCGGTCCGCCGAGATCCGTTCCGAGCGCCAGGAACGAGAGGTAATCCCATCCCACCGCGGTCGGATCACCGCCCGAAACCTCCTTGACCAGCGCCTCGGCCTCGTTGAGCAGGCTCGGTGCGAAGATGAGGCGGACGGCTCCGTACCAGTCCTGCATCGGGCGCGCATCGCCTGCATCGAACTGCTTCTTGACCTCGGCGAACGACTCGCGGAGGGCCGCGACGCCGTCGCCCTTCTCGCCGAGCGCCACCAGGGCGGCGCCCAGGTATGCGCGCGCCACCGGGCTCGCGCGCATGAGCTCGCCGCGCTGCCGGCACGTGTCGATCGCACCGCGGTAGTCCTTGGCGCGGATACGGGCATCGAGTTCGCGGAAGAACGTCGTCGGATCGGGACGGAGCTTGTCGGCGCGCGCGAAGCTGGCCGCAGCCTCGGGCATGCGGCCGCGCCGCGCCAGCAGCTCGCCAAGCGTGTAGTGCCACGCGGGCTCGCCGGGCGCGTAGCCGATGGCCTCGCGCAGCGAGGTCTCGGCGCGGTCGAACTGGTTGTTGCTGTAGAGGAGGTCGACGAGCCGGCGGCGCGCTTCGACGTTGGTGGGCACGAGCCGCAGGTAGCGGTCGAGCTCGGCGGCGGCGGCGTTGAGGTCGCCGAGCACGACGAGCACCTCGGAGCGCACCGCGCAGGCGGGGAAGAACGTCGCGCCGACCAGGATCGCGCGGTCCGCGGAGGCCAGCGCCTCCTGGCCGCGCGCACGGTCGCCCGTGAGCTCGAACAGCTTGCGCTTGAGCATGGCGTCCTGGATGAACGGCTGCGGCATGGCGGGAGCCAGCTGCTTTGCCCGCTGGTACGGGGCGAGCGCCCGCTCGTACGACGCCTGCGCCGCGGCGTTGTCGCCCTTGACTCGGAAATCGTCGCCGATCGCAACGTTGATCGCGCCGTCGAGCAGCTCCGTGCCGACCTCGCGTGCACCGCCGCCGACCGCGGCGTCGAAGGTCGCCCGCGCATCGGTGTTGCGGTTGAGCCTCAGGAAGCACTCGGCGAGGCGCATCTTCATGCCCTGCGACGGATCGGCCTGCACCAGCGGCTCGAGGTAGGTCAGCGCCAACTGGTGCCGCTCGATGCCGATGAGCGTGTCGACGATCGCACGCGTGGCGGGACGCGCCGATGGGTCCTCGCGCTCGATGGCCTTGGCGAATGACTCGCGGGCACGGTCCTCAGCCTGCTGGTAGCACTGCAGCTGACCGAGCAGCACGTAGCCGCGCCAGCCGGCGGCGGTTCCCGCCTTGTCGACCGCGGTGGCGAGCATGCGCTCGGCGTCGGCGGGGCGGCCGAGCAGCCGAAGCATGCTGGCGTAGGCGTTGGCGGCATCGATGTTGCCGGGATCGCGGGCGAGGATGTCGCCGTAGACCTTCTCAGCCTTCGCACGCCACTCCTCCCGCACCCGGTCGAGCTCGCGCAGGCGGGTCGCGGCGTCCATGCCGTTCCACTGGTTCTCGGTGAACACCTGCTTGCCGAGCTCCGTCACGATGTCCTCGCGCTCGGGCGAGGTGAGAGACAGGATGGATGCATACGCGGCGGCGTTGTCGAGGTCGGTCGGCGCCAGGCGATAGCGGTTCTCGCGCATGCGCTGCGCCATGCGTCGGTCACCGACCTGCTGCTCCAGCAGCAGCCAGGTGTTGCCCACGTCGTCGTCGAATCCCGCCAGGGAACGCGCCTGACGCAGCACCTCGAGCGCGCGCGGCAGGTTGCCCGAGCGCACGAGCGCGCCCACCAGCAGCCGGACCGTGCCCATATCGGCGGGGCGCCGCTTGTACGACTCCTCGTAGTTGCGCAGCGCGCCCTCGATGTTGCCGAGTCGCTCCAGCGCCGAACCGAGGGTTCGATAGATGGTCGAGGCGTCGACGCCCGACTGGATGGCGCGCTCGAGCACCTGTGCCGCCTCTTGCAGGCGGTCCTGCTCCAACAGGGCGCGGGCGCGGAAGATGGAGCTCTGCGTGCGGTCGCGACCGGATTCATCGGCGATCTTGGCCAGCGCTTCCGCGGCCGAGTAGTCCTTGTCCTTGAGCGCCTTCAGGAAGTCGATCTCGAGCAGTGCCGGGTGGGCGCGGTCGGCGGCCTCGGCCTTGACGCGCCACTCCTTGGCGGCGTTCTCGAGCCTCACCGCGTTCTCCAGCGTCTTGGATGCACCCGACACGCCCAGCCGCTGCTCGCGGACCGCGGTCTCGCGCAGGCCCTCGCCCGTCTGCAGCAGGCGAAGGTAGGTGAGCACGGCGCGCTCCTTCGGATCCTCCACGGCGCCTTCGGCGAAGGCGATCACACGCTCCACGATGTCCTCGCTGGCGAGCACGGCGTTGAACCGCACGAGCGCCGCGTCGGACGGGAAGTTCGCGAGCGCCTCGCGGGTGAGCGTGCGGGCGGCGTCGAGGTTGTTCGCCTGCACCTCCACGGCGATGGCCACGCGCTCGACGCGTACGTCTGGGGTACCCGCCTTCTGGCGCGCCTCGGCGATCATCGAGCGGGCCCGGTCGAACTCCTTGGCCTCGGCCGCCTGCTGGATGCGCGCGGCGAGCTCCACGAACGGATCCGACGCGGACGCACCCGCGGTGTTGACGATGTCGTTGCGCTGCGCGCTGGTCGCCAGGTCGAGCATCTGCTTGGCCTCGGCGTCGTCGGGGAACACCTCGAGCACGCTCCGCAGCGTGACGATCGCATCGGTGGCGCGCGCAGAGGAGAGCTCGAGCCGCGCACGCAGCTTGAGCAGCGGCGCGTTGCCCGGAGCAAGCTGCAGGCCTCCGGTCACGAGCTCGAGGGCGCGGCCCATCTCCTGCACCCGCATGTGCGCGAGCGCGGAGAGGATGTAGAGCTCGAGGTCGACGGCGCTACCCTTGCGGAACACCTCGTTGAACTTGATGATGGCCCCCATCGGGTCCTTCTTCAGCAGCGCCATCTTGCCTTCGGCGCGCAGCACCATCGAGTTGTCGGCGGCGCCCGCCCTGGAGGTCTTGAGCGACTCGAGGGCCTTGACGGCCTCGACCATGCGCGCAGCGCGGTCCGCGTCGTTGCCGGACTCTCCGGCAAACT
>CAIOCH010000237.1 GCA_903856525.1 uncultured bacterium
CCATGCGCACCTGCCGGCCGACACCCGTGTCACCAACGAGTTGGCTGGCGACCACGGGATTGGCGGCGAGAACCGTCCATGCGGCGGATGCCTCCCGCGACCTACCGCTGGTGCGCAGAAACTCGCCGCGGGCCATCTCGGCACGCACGACCAGGGTGGGAGTGTTGCACACGCGGGCTGCGATGGCGAAAGCCTCGTCGCCCTGCTCGGGGTAGGCGATGGCGAGCGCCACCAGCTTGTCGATGAGCTCGGCGCGCATCGCCTCGGTGCCGGGGACGCGCTGCAGGGCGCGCTCGGCGGTGCGGGCCGCATCAAGCGCCACCGCGGGGCGCTGCGTGGCCTGTGCCAGCTCGAGCAGAGCGATCGCCGCCGAGGGGTCGTCGGGCGCGGCGGCGAGGCGTGCGCGCAGCATCGACTCGGCGCGCTCCGAGGGCATGAGGACGCGGAGCGACTCGTCGCCCGCAGCCACGAGGCGGTCGCCGAGCAGCAGCGGGTTGCTTGGCTGTTCACTGGGGACGCGTGTGCGCACGACGCCCGATGCGAGGTCGAGAAGCAGGATCTCGCGGACGGTGGGCACCACGACGTAGGGACCCGCGACGCTCACGCGTCCGCGGATGCCAAAGCGGTTGGCCACACCCTCGATCGGCGGGGTGATGGCGCGGGTGGACTCCGAATAGGACCAGAGCCGCTTGGAGAGGTCGCGCGCATCGAAGGCGCAAATGTCGGAGCCGACGGCCAGCACGAGCTGCACGGCGTCGGAGGCGGGGTTGGGTGAGGGGTCGGATGCGGACGGCCGAGCGGCGGACCGTTCTTCGGGCAGTTCGGCGGAGAGCAGGTAGCTCGGCCCGGCCCAGGGGGTATCCGGACCGATCGGACGCGTTTCCAGCAGCGTGCCGCTGCGGAGATCAAGCGCGAGTACCTCGAGTTCATCCGGTGCGATGGCGACGACGCGGTCGCCGCAGATGGCGGGACTTCCGGCCTCCCATGGTTCGGCGTAGAAGCGCGGATCGCGCAGCGGCACGGGAAACCGACGCAGCCACTCGACCGCGCCGTCGGACGCGCGCACCGACGCCACGACACCGAGCGGGGTGGCGTGGACAACCACCTCGCCGTTGCTGGTGGTTCCCGCGATCTTGCGGCCGGCGATGCTGCGGTTGGCGGGTGCGCCGGCCATGGAGATCGCCCATCGGAGCGCACCCGACTGTTCGTCGAGGCCGAGCATCCAGTCGACCTGCTCGAGGCGCTGCGTGGGCTTGCGGGCCGCGACCACCACCACATCGGACACCAGCTGGGGTGCACCCGTGGGATACAGCCCCTCGAGATCGGGGCGTCCCTCGATGGCGTCGAGCGCGACATCCCATCGCACGGCGCCGCTGAAGGGATCGAGGCACCAGACGCGCGCCGCCCCGCTGCGCTCGTTGGCGATGGCATGGCCTTCGTAGACCACGAGTGAGCGGGCGTTGGCCGCGATCGCGGAGAGATCGGACACCGAGCTCGACTCACGCCCCCCGCCGCTGCTACCGATGGGGCGCGACCAGAGCTCGTCGCGCGAGTCGACATCGATGGCGCGCACGCGATGGCCTTCGCTGATGAAGACCCGACCGTCGAGCACCGTGGGCAGGGCGACCATGAGGTTGGCGGCGGCGCGCGACTGCTCGAGGTCGCGCTGCACGCGCGACGAGAACCCCACCGAGAAGAGCCGGCGGAACAGGCTCTGGTCGAGGTCGAGCGACCAGATCTCGCGCCAGGTCTCGTCGGGATCGCCGCCCACTCGGGAACTTGCGAGTGGAGTGCGGCCCAACGGCTCGTCGGACTTCGCCTGCACGCGCCCGACACCCGCGGCCGCGGCATCGCGCCGGGCTGCATCGACGCCTGCGATCGCCCCAAGGGTTGCGATTGCCAGCGAGGCACGGCTGACGTCGCCCATGCGGCGGTGCGCCATGGCCTCGAGGACGGCGCGCGAGAGGGCCTCCTCACCCGCCATGTCGGGGTGGTCGACGATGCGCGCGAGGATGCCCAGCGCCTCGCGGGGCCGGTCGGCCCGAATGGCGCCCTCCGCCAGCAGCAGGCTGGCGCGGAGGCCGGCCGCGGTCAGGCGACGACGCGCCGCGGTTGCAGCAGGCCCTTCGTCGCGGAGCATGCGGTCGGCGGCGCGCGACTCGAGGTCGCGGAACCGCGCGAGCACAGCGGGGGTCGCGAGCAGGAAGCGCTCGGTCTCGGCGGCGACCGACCGGAACAGTTCGTCGGTCTCGACGCCCACGCGGACCACGCGGTCGCCGTACTCGTCGAGCAGTCGGCGGGCGATGCGGGCGCTCTCCGCCGGGTTCTCGCGGGCCTGCGCCTGCAGGTCGCCCATGAGGGTCTGCGCCGTGGGCGAGTCGGCGATGGCAGGCGTGACCATCTGCTGGCCGCGTGCGGTCGGCGCGGACAACGCCACGCCGAACGCCGCGCAGATGGCGGCGGCGAGGCGCGTGCTCCGCGCGGGAGCGGCCCGAGGGAACACGCCCTGTTCGAGGTCAATCCGCAGGTGGGGCACCGCGAGGCCGATGCCGCCGGGCTTCAGCCCGGATGTCGTGCGGGAGTGCGGTGTGCGTTGCGGAGCATCGGTGCGCTGCGTGCGGGTCACGGGCGAAGCGTAGCGCGGCGATTCCGCTTGTGTACAAGCATGACAGCGGCCCCGTGGAGTCCTGCTACATTTCTCCGATGGACCATGGACTGCTCCGAAACACGCTCGGCCTGGCGGCGCGCACCGCGACCTGCGTGCTGCTCGCATCGGCTGCGGGCTGCTCGGTCGCGCGCCCGACCGCGCGGGCCACGGACGCACGGGTTGGAGCCGCCTCCGGCGCGACGACGGCGAGCATCGACATCACGCTCGAGCTCGCGAACTCCAGCGGCAACGAGGTTGAGCTGGTGTCCTACGACTACCTGATCCGCCTCGCCGACGGCTCCAGCTACGACGGACGCTGGGCCGCGCTGCGCGCGCTGCCGCCCGGCCAGACCGTGACGGTGACCGTGCCCGCGATCGTGCCCATCGCGAGCGCGTCGCCCGGCGCGCGATGGACGGTCACAGGCACCATGTCCTACCGCGATCCGCAGAACTTCGCCCGCATCCTCTACGAGGCGGGGATCCTGAAGACGGAATCGGTGTTCGAGGGCGAAGGCGTGCTTTCGGCGGCCGCCAGGTAGGCTGACCGCCCATGTAGGCTGACCGCGCGGCCTGTTCCGGCAGGTCCTGAAACGCGAGTCGGACGGCTCTCCCCACGCCCCCACACAGGCGGTGCACGCGTCACGATGCCGCGAACCACCGCAGGCCGCGCGCCGTTTGCGCCCGACTTGCCGCTGTGGCTTACCTGACCCACTTTCCCTGCCGATGAGAGCGTGTCTATCTCGGAGGGACACGCTGTGGCTGAGTCAGCACTTCTCAACGACATCCTGCGGAAGGCGAACGATTTCGACTCTTCGGACGTGCATCTGGTGGCGAACCACGCCCCGATGGTGCGCTCCCACACCATCATGCAGCCGCTGGAGCTCCCGGTGCTGACCGGCGAGGACATGTGGCGCATCCTGGCTGGGATCACCAACGAGCACCAGCGCCGCCACTTCGAGCAGCACCTCGACCTCGATTTCTCCTACGAGATCCCGGGATTCAAGCGCTACCGCGTGAACGCGCACATGCAGCGCGGCATGGTGGGCATGGCGATGCGCGCCATCCGCACCAAGGTGCCGCCGCTGTCGGCGCTGAACCTGCCCGAGGTCATCTCGCGCCTGACCTACCTGCCGCGCGGCCTCGTGCTCGTGACCGGCGACACCGGCTCGGGCAAGTCGACCACGCTCGCCGCCATGATCCAGGCGATGAACGAGCGCTACAAGAAGCACATCATCACGCTCGAGGATCCCGTCGAGTACACGTTCCAGAGCCAGAAGTGCCTGATCGAGCAGCGCGAGCTCGGCGCCGACATGCCGACCTTCGCCAGCGGC
>CAIOCH010000238.1 GCA_903856525.1 uncultured bacterium
ACGGCGCGGTCGGCGAGATCCGCGGGCCGCACGGGCACGTTTCCGTAGAGGATCACGACGATGCCCTCGCCCGCGGCCAGCGATTCCACGGCGTGCCGCACCGCGCTGTCGACCGTCGCGGTGTCGCTCGCGAGCGCCGCCGGCCGGAGGACCACCTCCGCACCCTCGTCGCGGGCGATCGCCGCGATCTCGTCGCCGTCGGTCGACACGACCACGCGGCCGATGCTGCGCGAGGCGCGCGCGAAGCGGATCGTGCGCGCGATCATGGGCACGCCCGCCACGGGCAGGGCGTTCTTGCGGGGAAGCCCCTTGCTGCCTGCGCGGCCGATCACCACCGCGAGCGCGCCGCGGCCCGACTCGTTCGACATTCCGGTCATGGGATGCGCGTCCTCAGGTCCTGGTGCGATTCACCCGACTCGCGTCGGATCTGCTTGCGCCGCTGCACGAGATCGCGCCAGAGCGCGAGCAGCGGCGCGCGGTCGACGTGGCCGAAGATGCGGTCACCGCGCAGGTCGAGCTCGGAGAGCGGCACGGTTCCATCGGAAAGCACCAGCATGCGCCGCAGCATCTCGCGCCACATGGCGCGGCTGGGTGCACGGGCGCTCGCCAGCGTGTCGGATGGGTTCTCGGCAGATGGGTCGAATGGCGGAGGCCCCTCGATCACGGGCGTCCCCAGCAGATGCTTCCAGCGGTCGAAGAAGCCGTCGATGTCGTCGCTGCTCTCGACGCGGCGCTGCAGCCTCGGCACGATCCACGGGGTGGCGTACACGTCGGTTCCGTCAGCGCCCGCGAGCGCCTTCCGCACACCGAGCGCATGCTCCATGTTGGCGACCACCTCGCGATAGCGGTCCACGCCGTGCATGCGGCGGTAGGTGGCCGCCTCGTCGGCATCGAGCTCCACGCTCACCACATCGACGCCCGCCTCGAGCACCTGGTCGATCACGTGCCGCGGCGCCAGCAGTTCGGTGCGGATGTGCACGCCGCGCACGCCGCCGTCCTTCGCCATACGCACGAACCGGGCCACATCGGGATGCAGCAGCGGATCCCCCGCGCCGCAGAGCGTCATCACGCAGTCGCGGCTCTCCGCCACCTGCTCCACCAGCCGCGCGAACCGCCGCTCGGTCATCACGGGACGCTGCACCGATCCCATGCGGTGCGGGCTCGATGCGCCCGAACCCTGGCGACCCGTGTTGAGCTCCACCATCAGATGCTGCGGCGTGTAGTACGGCACCGTGTCGAACAACTGGTGCTCCAGCAGCGCGACGGCGGCGGCCGTGTCAATGGCGGCCACACCGCCTCCACGCTCGCTCAACCCCGGCTCAATGGCCCGCCGCATGCGGATCATGTTGCGCGGCGTGTCGAACACCGCGCGGACCAGCGACCGGCGCACCTCGTGCGGAATCTGCACGCATACGTCCTTCGAGATCGGATCCTGCTGTGGCCGGCTGGGCTCGTAGCCGAGCAGCCACCCGATCGACGCGCGGCGTCCGCTGCGCGCGAGCTCCGCCATGAGGGACCGCTCCACGACCACCCCGCAAAGTCCCGGCGGCGACTGGTTGAACACGATCCGCAGCAGCTCTGGCCGCGTGCGGTGCCTCCGGACCAGCCCATCGCATCCATCGTCGCCCGTCACGCTCACGAGCGGCCAGTCGGGACCGACCACGACCGCCGCCGTCACGCCGAAGCGCGTCATCGCCTCGTACATGGGCTTCGCGGCCACGACCTCGTCGTACACCGTCGAGCCCGCGATGCCGCCGCGCCACGAACTGTCGGACCAGAGGCGCGCCGAGGCGATCGCCGTCCGCTCGGGGCCGAACGGGCTCCCCTTGGTGCGGTGGACCTCGATCGGCATCGCGATCGCGCCGCGGTCGATCAGCGAGTCGATGTCGAACCCCTCGGGAACCAGGAGGATGATCGCCACCGCCTCGCGCGACCGGGCGAGCCGCTCGAGCGTCCACTGCATGACGGTCTTGCCCGCGAGCGGCTCGGCCAGGCTGCGCGGAGTGCCGAGCCCGCCCTGCCAGGGATCGACGGGCACGATGAACGCCGCACGCACCTCCGCCGCCACGGACGCCTCGCCGAGGACCCGTCCGAGCGCACCGTCGGCCGTGGCGGAGATCGCCGCCTCGTCGGGCCCATCGTCCACCGCCTCGCCATCGAGGCGACGAACGGCGTCGTGCAGCACCGACGCGTACTCGGCCGAACTCTCCTCGATCCAGCGCACGTTGGCGAGGTCGCGTTCGAACTGCAGCCGCTGCCGCTCCTCGGGCGCGAGGTCGCGCGCGTACTCGATGCGCCGATCGGCCTTGGCGCGCTTCAGCAGGCCGACCTGGCTGAATTCGTCGAGCAACCGCAGGCAGTCGAGGCGCTCGCCCACCTTGGCGCGCTCGGTGTCGATGGTGGCCCACAGGCGGTCCTCGCCCATGGTGCGCGGCGCCGCGCCGGTGAGCTGCGCGATGGCCTCCGCCGTGCGACGCGACGCATCACGGATCGTGCGGACGTCGGCCAGCACCTCGCGCAGCCTCGCCGCGGCCTGCCCGAGCCGCTCGACATCGAGGTGCGGGGCGGGCAGTGGCATCGGCGGTATCCGCTCGCGCGCATGCTGCGCCAGCGTGTCGGCGAGTCCGCGCACCTCGGTTCCCGCCTTGCGCACCCCGCCTTCGGTGGCGTCGATGGTGGTGAGCCCGCGCCGCTCGTCCTGCAGGAAGAAGTACTCGAAGCGCTGGAGGTAGGTCTCCATCTGCGCATCGGTGTAGATCGACCTGCCGTGCACGTCGCGGCGCTTCACCAGATGCGCGCGGTGGCGCACGATGCGCTCCCACTCGAGGTTCTCGATGGTGTTGAACGGATTGAGCTCGGGCGCCCACACATCGTCGATGGCGGTGCCGCGGGCGTAGTACACACCGTCGGTGAAGCCAAGGTCCTGCCCGATGAGCGCGACGGGATCGCAGCCGAGGAAGCGCGCGATCTGGTAGCAGAGGTGCGCCACGGTGGCACCCGACGGCAGGCGCCCCCGGTCGCGCGCGAGCGGCCCCAGCAACGCATCGAGGTGCGGCGCACTGATCGTGCGCACGGGACCGGGATAGCTCTCGGCGATCACGGGATTCGCCTGCGGATCGAGGACGAGCGTGGTGTCCGCCACATCGCGCTCGCGCAGCCCCTCGTAGAAGCGCCGCGAGATCTGGTGCCAGTCGAGCGCCGCCACGAAATGCGGTCGGATCCCCTGCTCGAGCAGTGGCTTGAGCACCGTCTGCGTGGCGACGATCACGCAGCGGTCGCGGACCCCGGGCTGCGCCAGCAGGTGCAGGTTGCGACGGAGGCTCGGGCCGGCGCTCACGACGATGCCGAGGCGCCCCTTGGCGATCCCCTCGAGCGGTGCCAGGCCCTCCCCGCCGATGTAGAGCCGCGCGTTCCGCATGATCGAGCGGATGGTGTGGGCGCTGCGGGCCAGGCCGGTCGCCGCGGTCACCCGTGCCGCCCGCACGGTCTCGGTCAGGTGCTGGCCGAATTCCCTGGTCATCGGCGCCACACGGGCGCGGCTCGCGGGATGCTCCACCAGCTGCACGCCCTGGATGAGCACGCCCTCCGCTCCCGCCAGCCGCTCGGCGTAGCGGCCCAGCGGCTCGAGACCCGTGAAGAACAGCACGTTCGCCTGCTCCAGCGCCGCACTCCAGTCGATCCCCTCGAGCACCGCGCGCAGCAGCGGCAGGTCGGGTTCCAGCACGATCACGAGGCCCGAGCGCCCCATGCGGCGGCACAGCTCGGCGATGTGATAGCCCACCCCGAAGCCGAGCACGGCCACGACCGCCTTCTCGCGCAAATCGATCGAATCGGCGAAGTTCGCCGCCTCGCCGCAGGGCGCATGGCGCGAGGCAAGCGCCCGTCCCTCGTACGCCGCCACGCGCGCACCATCCGCCGCGGTGATCCACTCGACCGATGCGGGGGCCGTGCCCCGCAGCGCCTCCGCGAGGTCGCTGTTGCGTGCGCCCAACGCGGCGAGGTTGCGCTCGAACACCGGATGGTGCGCCGCAGCCTTCGCTGGATCGGAGCTGGTCGAACCCTGCGTGGTGATCGGGGTCATTGGGGGCCGTCGCGCGGAAGATCGCAGCATGCACGCGCGCCCGCACGAAGTCGGCTCCAGCCGGCTCCCGGCCGACTTCCGGCAGGGATCTGAGGACGCGGCTCCGCCGCATCGGCGTGGATCGACCGTCCGCGCGAGGAGCATGCAGAAAATGCGCGGCGGCGCCCGCCCCATTCGCCGCGGAGGCCGCTTTCCTACGATGCCGCGCCCATGACCCGCTGGCTGTACGAAAACCCGGTCCCGCTCGCCGTCCTCCTGGGCGCCGTGGCGGTGTTCCTCGCGTTCCGCGCGCTCTCGAGCGGCGAGCGTCGCACCTGGCTGGCGGCCGGCACGGCTGTGGCGCTCGCGCTGGGTGCCCTCGCGATCGGCAAGTGGATCGTCACCCCTGGTGAGGAGGCCCGGGTGATCGCCGAGGACCTCGTCGCATACGCGGAGACCGCGGACGTCGACGCCGCCGCGGCGCTCTTCACGGGCAACGCCGTCCTCAACTACGGCCGCCGCGAAAGCCAGGGACTCTCGATCCAGGCGATCCGCCGCGCCCTCGAATCGCTGGCTGCCGCCAACCGCATCGAGTCGAACCGCATCACCCGCCTGGTCTACCGCACGCTCGACGAGTCGACGGGCGAGGTCGAACTCTCGTGCTCCACCATGACGGCTCGCTCGACCATGGTTGTCCCCACGAACTGGATCGTGCGCGTCCGACGGACCGGGGGCACCGGAAGTCCGTCGTGGAAGATCGACCGGCTCACCTTCGAGAGCCTGTTCGGCAAGGCGCCGCCGCAGAATCTGTGGTGAGTGGGTGCTGGACCTACTGGCATATGCCCCAGGTTCCGAGCAACACGGCCAGATCGGACGCACCGACAACGCCATTTCGATCAATGTCCGCCCCTGGGAGGGAGGGATTTGTGCTGGCCCAGAATGCCAAGAGGATCGCGAGGTCAGACGCGTTCACGAAACCGTCGCCACTGAGGTCGGCAACACACTGGCACTCATCTGGAATCCCGTCGCCATTGAGGTCCACGAGCGCACCCGTGGCGAGTTCAATCGCGTCGGGCAGTCCACTGGAATCGCAGTCACGGGTCCGATCGAGTACGAAGATCCGACCAACGCCGCTGAGCACCCCTGCTGTCGCGGTAGGAGCGGCCGCGAGTACGCTGGTATCTGTCACTGCAACCCGCGTGCCGGTGAGGGACAACGACGGGAGCCCGCCCGGCGCAAGCACGCCGGACGACTTGTCGCCCGCCAGGTAGAGGAACGCGCCTCCTCGAAGCTGACCAGCGATCGTCAGTCCAGGAGCACCAACCACGACCGAGGTGCCATCCGTCGCGACCGCGAATCCGAACTGTGCATGCAAGGCTCCGCCTGCGGGCGACAGAACCGACCGAATGCTGGCACCGCCATCGCCGACGTCGTAGACCACGGCCGCGCCCGCATCGCTCGCCGAGGAGTCCACCAGGGGCGCGCCAACCACGAGGGTCGTTCCCTGGAGCGAAACCGACTGACCGAACGAGACTCCAGCGACGCTTCCCAACTCCGCAGCGGGCAGGAGCTTCTGGACCAACTGATACTGACCGCCTTGGAGGCGATAGAGCCAGACGGCGCCCGAGTTGATGCCCGCGTCATCGTCCCCAGGCGCGCCGATCGCCAGCCAAGGGCCGTCCATCGCCACACTGAATCCAAAGCGATCACCCGGATCGGGATACGTCGCTCGAAGCACCGTGGCGGGGTTCCACTGCGTACCCGATCGGGAGAAGAGCCGAACCCGTCCTGCAAACGCGCCGACACCTTCGGCACTCGCAGGAGCCCCTGCGGCAATGAAGTCGGCGGTACAGGCAACACTGGC
>CAIOCH010000239.1 GCA_903856525.1 uncultured bacterium
CATGAGTGCATGCGATGCATTCGCCGTCAATACGAGCGCCCGGTGGCCCTCGCGCAGCGAGCGACGCACGGCGCGGATCTCCGCACCGGGACCGCGCGGCATCGCGCATCCGCGCACCGGCACCGCGCCGCCGAGCGACGGCAGAAACGCCTCGGCCCGCGGCGCGGCGAACACCTCGATCGCGTCGAACTCGCCCTTGGCGCGGGCAGCGAGCGCCCGCACGAACTCGGCGTAGTGGCCACTCGGCCCCTTGAGCATGGGTTCGATCACACGGAGGATGTCGTGCGGCACATCGGAGGTCACGCGCGGAGGATAGCGTGGGCGCGCAACCGCTCGCGGATGCGAGTTGCGCACAGGCCAACGGCGCGCCGCAGTCACGGGTGCACCCGTCCCGTACACTGCCCACCCGTGACGATCCGCCGCACACCAGAGGATTTCCGCGTCGAGGAGCTCACCTCGGGCGAGTTCCGCGCCTCGCTCCTCCCTGAATGGGCGCCGTCCAATCCGTTCGCCGCGTACCGGCTGGAGAAGATCTCCCTCGCCACGCCCGATGCGATCGGCTTCATCGCGCGCGACCTGCGCGTACCGCGGGCGGCGGTGTGCGCCGCGGGGCTCAAGGACCGCCACGCGCTCACCTCGCAGACGATCACGGTCGACTCGGCCGCGCTGCGCGGCCATGTCCCGCGCTTCGTCGAGGGCGACAACTGGCGCATGGAGCGGATCGGCTTCACCCCGCGCGCCGCGGACCACACGGCGATCGCCGCCAACCGCTTCACCCTCGTGGTGCGCGCGCTGGACAAGCGCCAGGCCGACGAGATGGTGCGGCGCGCCTCGCTGCTGGTCGTGTGCGGCGGGGATCGCGATGCGGGGGATCGCGATGGCGAGCATCGCGGGGGCGCGTCGACGCTGGCCTTCGTCAACTACTTCGGCGACCAGCGCTTTGGCAGCAACCGCCACGGCGAGGGTTGGGCGGCGCGGGCGCTGATCGAGGGCGATTTCGAGACGGCGCTCAGGCTCGCGATCGGTACGCCCGCCCGCAAGGACTCCGGGCCCACGCGCGCCCTCTCGCGCGCGCTCGCCACCCACTGGGGCGATTGGCCGGCGGCGCTGGCCGTCTTCGGGCGCATGCCCGAGCGCGCCGCCGTGGAGACCCTCGCGCGCGGCGGCTCCTTCATGGACGCCTTTTCCGCGCTGCCCATGTTCACGCAGGAGATTTGCGTGGAGGCGTACCAGTCGCACCTCTGGAACGCGATCGCGCGCGAGCTCGCCGACGCACTTGCCGACGCAACGGTGCAGAGCGCGTTCACCGCCGACGACATCTTCGGCCCACAGGTCTTTCCGCGCGCGAGTGCGCTCACCCCCGCCTTTCGCGCGCTCGGCATCCCCATGCCCTCGCCGCGCGCGATCATGCCCGAGTGCCTCACCGAGATCGCCACCGGCGTGCTGGCCGACGAGGGCGTGGAGTTCGGCAAGCTGCGCATCCCCGGCCTCGCGCGCCCCTACTTCGGCGGCGGCGACCGGCCCTTCATCGCCGAGGCGCGCCACTGCTCGATCTCGCCGCCCGGCCCCGACTCCTTCGCCGGAGGCAGCTCGGCGAACCTCGCGTGCACCGTGGCGTTCGAGCTCCCCCGCGGCGCCTACGCCACCGTCCTGCTGCGGGCGCTCGGGCAGTGAGCGCTATACTCATCGCATGGACCGCCGTCAGCGTGATGACCTGTCGAGCCATCGCATCGGCGCGGAACCCGACTCCGTGCTGGACTGGCGCCACCACAGTCTCGAGGAGCGGCTGCAGGCGGCGCTCCTCCTTCGGGTGATCTTCTATGGCGAATCTCACCTTACCGAGCGACTTCGCGGAGTTCTTGAGTCTGGCGCAGTCCCGTGGAGCACGGATCCTGGTGTTCGGCGGATTCGCAGTCTCGATCCACGCGAGGCCGAGGGCAACGGGTGACATCGACCTCTGGATCGGCCCCGACGAGCCAACCCGCGACGCCATCCGAGCAACGCTTCGAGATATCGGATTTTCGGTGGAGGCCATTGGCCGAGCCGTGCTGGATCAACCGCACCACATGACGAGATTCGGTATGGAGCCCAACCGGATCGAGCTCTTCACCAGCGTCGCCCATCTTGACTTCGAGGCCTGCTGGAGCCGCCGCGTCGAGGGGACTTCGGGTTCCCTCTCGTTCTCCGTGCTCTCGAAGCCCGACCTCATCGAGAGCAAGGTCGCCGCAGGACGTCCGCGCGATCTGGCGGACCTCGAGGAACTCCGCTGCACGCGCTGACCGCGGGGTGGTTGCCCGCGGAAGCGGCCGCGGAAGCGGTTGGCGTTGGACTCGCCGCAGCGGCCCGCGCGACTGCGGTACGCTCCGCACATGTGTTCCCCGCTCCGACCCTCCGCTGTTCTCGCGTGCGCGCTTGCGCTCCTACTTGCTGCGTGCGGACACAGCGTGCGCATCCAGGGCACGGCCGACGAGGTGTGGGGCGACACGGTGGAGATCCTCCAGCTGCAGGGCGTGTACCCCGCGCGTGTCGAGCCGGGCAAGGAGCGGCCGCGGGTCGACCGCGATGCGGGTGAGATGGATCTCCTCTACACCCAGAGCGTGTACTACGGC
>CAIOCH010000240.1 GCA_903856525.1 uncultured bacterium
ACACCGAACGCGGCTACCTGCCGCGGCTGGCATCGGCGCTGGCGGCGACGGCGGGCATCGAGTGCGTGGTGTCGACGACGGATCTCGATCCCCTCGGGTGACTCCACTCCATTGGTGCCGCGCACCAAAATCGCGCGATCTTCACGTCCCATGGTTGAAAGGTTGGCCCCAGCGGGGCACTATCCCTGTGTTCAGTTCCGGGGCGGCTCTCGCCCCACGGCAGTTCCAGCCACAGGAGGGCTTGCATGCTGAACGTGCACGGCACGGACGCCGACTTCGGCGTATCCCCGGACGCCCGAAACGCCTCGATGCGCGACGGCGCCGTCGGGCGCAAGCACTTCGTGCTCGACACGAACGTGCTTCTCCACAACGCGCAGTCGATCTTCAAGTTCGCCGAGCATGAGGTGGTCATCCCCCTCGCGGTGATCGAGGAGCTCGACACCTTCAAGAAGAACAACGACGAGACGGGCCGCAACGCCCGCACCGTCACCCGCGCGCTCGACCGGCTCCGCAGCCAGGGCGCGCTGTTCGAGGGCGTCGTGTGGAACGAGCAGGGCGGCTCGATCCGGGTCGCCCGCAGCCAGCCGCGCGCCGACTTCGCCCTCGACCTCGACAAGGCCGACAACCGCATCCTCGCGGTCGCGGCCGACCTCCACCGGGCGGGCGAGCGCACGATCTTCATCTCCAAGGACATCAACGCCCGCGTCAAGAGCGACGCCCTCGGCATACCCGCCGAGGACTTCGAGCACGACCATGTCTCCGCCGACTTCCTGCACGCTGGCTACATCGTGGCCAAGGTGCCGGGCGAGATCATCGACGAGCTCTACGACGAGCGGCAGCTGCGCATGGACCGCCTCGCCGAGTTCAAGGCGTACACGCCCGACGGCGCGCATGAGGTCGCCATCGAGCCCGTCGCCAACCAGTTCATCCTCCTGATCGACGAGTTCGACGACCACCACACCGGGCTCGCCCGCATCCTCGCCGACACTGGTGCGGCGATCCCCGTCACCGGTCCGCGCAAGCCGGTCTACGGCATCATGGGCCGCAACGTGCAGCAGACGATGGCGCTCGAGCTCCTGCTCGACGACGATGTCAAGATCGTCACGCTCACCGGCCCCGCCGGCACGGGCAAGACGCTGCTCGCCCTCGCCGCGGGGCTCCACAAGACGCTCAAGGAGGAGCGCTTCGACAAGCTCCTCACCGCGCGGCCGATCATGCCCCTCGGGCGCGACATCGGCTACCTCCCCGGCGACAAGGACGAGAAGCTGTCGATGTGGATGCAGCCCATCTTCGACAACATCTCCTACCTGCTCTCGACCCGGGGCAGCCATGTCGACGAGCGCCCCGAGAGCCGCACCGCCGAGCAGCGCCTCGACCAGCTCATGGCCACGGGCCGGGTGGTCATGGAGCCGCTCACCTACATCCGCGGCCGGTCGATCCCGCACCAGTTCATGATCGTCGACGAGGCGCAAAACCTTTCGCCGCATGAGATTAAGACGATCGTCTCCCGCGTGGGCGACGGCACCAAGATCGTCCTCTGCGGCGACATCTTCCAGATCGACAACCCGTACCTCGACGCCCAGTCGAACGGCCTCGCCCACTGCATCGAGCGCTTCAAGGGCCAGCGGATCGCCGGCCATGTGTCGCTCTCGAAGACCGAGCGTTCGAATTTGGCGAGCCTTGCGGCAGAAATCTTGTGAATTCGGCGGGGTACGGGGTATAGTCGGCGAGCGCCCTACGCAGTGCAGGGGCGTCGGGTCGTCGGGCCATGCCCGTTCGCCACGGTGAGACACCACTCCTCGGCGATCGTTTGTCCGTGATCCTCGATCCGTGATCCATGATCCGCGATCCTCGATCCGCGATCCTCGATCCGCGATTCTCAATCGCCGTACTGCACACGTGGAACCGCCGCAGCGGGCATTCAGCTGTAGGCGGAAAGGAAGCGCCGGCGCTCTCGATTTCGAGAGCGCCGGCG
>CAIOCH010000241.1 GCA_903856525.1 uncultured bacterium
GACAAGGCGCGGCGCGAGCACATCCTGCTGCTCGACGCGACGACCTTGGTTCCCCACGCGACAACCCCGCCACGGGGGGACGAAAGTCCTGCCGCATCCGGCGGATGATCGAAGCAACCCGAACGGCCTCAAGCCTGAGGGAGTCCTCGTCGGCGGCGATCTCCGATGGGATCCTCCTCAGCGGCAAGCGCTGACGGCAGCCTGGATGGCGGCAAAATCCACCTGCGTCTTGGGGATCTCGGCCTCCCAGGCGTAGGCGATCCGACCGTCGGATCCGATGACGTAGGCGGCCCGCTTCGTGACGCCCTTGAGGCCCATCAGATCGGCGTGCAGCGCGTCGTAGCTCGCCGACACGGTCTTGTTGAAGTCGGAGAGGATCGGGAACGGGATGCCGAGCTCGGAACGGAACTTGTCGGTCACGAACGGGGAATCGATGGAGATGCCGTAGACCTTGCACCCGAGCGAGGACCACTGCGCCCAGTGGTCGCGGAAGTGGCACATCTCCTCGGTGCACACCGAGCTGAACGCGAGGGGGAAGAAGAGGAGGACGACCTTCTCCTTACCGAGCGCTGCACCGACATCGACCTCCTCGCCAGGCTTGCACGGAAGCTTGAAGGACGGCGCGGCGGTTCCAGTGGTCAGTGGCATTGCTTGCTCCAGTTCGGATGAGGCGGACGCGCGCGAATACGGACGACTTGTCCGAGTGCGTCGGGCGACGGGGCGGAGAATGTAGCCACTCCAAGCCTGCGCGGGCACTCCGAGGCGCGCGGTAGCTCGGTTGCACTGTTTCCGCCTTCCGCCCAGATAACGTTTGGCAAACGCCCGATGCGAGATATGTTCAAGAGCGGTACCCATGCAGCCCCGCCGTGCGGGCTGCAACTCGTGCGAGTGAGCTGAGAGGACGACGGCGGATCATCCGCCACAAGTACTTGTCCAAGGAGACTTAAGATGCGATCGATGAAGTGGACGTTCATCTGTAGCGCGACGGCGGCAGCCTTCGCCACTGGCGCCTCGATGGCCCAGGACTGCGCCACGGCCCCTGCGGCACTGGTTGGCGCCAACGCCTTTGACACCACGGCATCGACCGTGAACTTCGCCATGCCCGCCGGTGCCGGATGCGCCGCGGCCCACACCATGTACAAGGTGAACTTCTTCACCTTCACCGCCGAGCAGACGGGCACCTACACCTTCACCATGTGTGGTGGAGCCACCTGGGATACCCGCATCGCGGTACTCAATGACTGCGACCCGAACCTCGGTGTGCTCGGCTGCAACGACGACAGCTGCGGCCTGCAGAGCCAGACCACCGCTGCGATGACTGCGGGATCCACCTACAAGATCGTCGTCGGCGGCTTCGGCGCCACGAACGGTGGCGCAGGCACCCTCACCATCAACGCCCCTGGTGGCGGCGGCGGTGGAGGCGGCGGCGGCGCGGGTTGCGACAACCCCAGCGTGCTCACCCTCGGCGACAATCTCTTCCAGAGCACCTCGACGGGCGTCACGGTTGACCTGACCGGTATCTGCGACATGCAGTTCACCGATCAGATCTACAACACGAACTACTTCTCGTTCACCCCGACCGAGAGCGGCTCGTACCGCTTCTCGACCTGCAACTCCGCGACCTTCGACACCAAGATCGCGGTCATGCCCACCTGCGATCCCGCAGCGGGCGTGCTTGGCTGCAACGACGACGGAGCGGGCTGCACGGGCTTCACCAGCCTCCTGCCCGCCGTCAATCTCGAGGCGGGCATCACCTACATCGTGGCGCTCGGCGGCTACTCCGCGACCACCGCGGCTGGCAGCGGAACCCTTACGGTCTCGCTCAACGGCGGCGGCGGCGGCGGCGGATGCAAGACCGCGACCGCGCTGGTCGAGGGCCTCAATGCCTTCAGCACCACGGGCCTGACCGATCTCGTCGACCTCACCGGCGTCTGCGATCCCGGTCCGTTCGGCGACGACCTGATCTACAACGCCGCGTACTTCACCTTCACCCCTGCGGTCGGCGGCGTCTACACCGTCTCCACCTGCAACCTCGCTCCGTTCGACACCCGCCTGGCGGTCATGAACGGCTGCCTCCCGTCGGACGGCGTGCTCGCGTGCAACGATGACGGCCCGGCCTCGTGCGCCAACTTCTCGAGCCGCATCGATGCGGTCGAACTCGCCGAGGGCGTGACCTACTACATCGTCATCGGTGGCTACAGCGCCGCCGACTTTGGTGCGGGACAGGTGGACATCGTTCCGTTCGTCCCCTGCGACCTCGGCACGCCGACCGTCGGCGAGGTCGAGCTCTGCGGTGAGGATCTCAACGGCGGCTGCAACAACGCGGCCGGCGGCAACCCCACCGAGCCGATCGCCATTGGCGCCACCGTTGGTGGCGAGTTCTGGGCGAGCGGCGGCACGCGTGATACCGACTGGTACTCGCTGACGATCACCGAGGGCACGGAAGTCACCCTGACGATCCGCTCCAGCCTCGATTGCTTCGCTGCGATCGTCGACACCTCCTGCGGCGGAATCATCGGCACGGCTACCACGGGCACCTGCCCGGGTACCACGGCGGTCTGCCTCGCGGCGGGAACCTACTACGTCGTGGCGCTTCCGAGCGTGTTCGAGGGCTACCCCTGCGGTGGTGCGGCTGGCAATGCCTACGCGCTCTCCGTGACGGGTGTCGCCTGCGATGCGCAGCCGCCGGTCAACGACCTCTGCGCCAACGCGACGGTCGCCATCGAAGGCGCGAATCCGTTCGACAACACCTTCGCCAGCACCGACATCGCCACGGCCACCTGCGGCTTCGGCGGTGCACCGTTCACCAAGGACGTGTGGTTCACGTTCACGGCAACCCAGACGGGCGACTACAACCTGTCGACCTGCCTCGGTGCCGCTCCGTTCGACACCGGCATCGAGGTCTACGACACCTGCCCCGAGGTGGGTGGCCTGCTCCTCGGCTGCAATGACGACGGCGCCGGCTGCGCGGCGTTCGCGTCGAGCCTGAACTTCGCGATGGTCGCCGGCACCACCTACACCATCCGCGTCGGTGGTTGGGATGGCGCGACGGGCGCGACCGACCTCACCATCACCTTCGTGGGTGATGCGCCGAGCTGCGGCGACCCCGGCACGGGCGACTGCTGCACGGCCAACGGAACGCCGTTCTGCGAGGACGCTGCGTGCTGCACCCTGATCTGCGCCGCAGATGCCTTCTGCTGCGACACCCAGTGGGATCAGGTCTGCGCCAACGCGGCCATCGCCGGATGCACCAACTGCCAGATTGATCCGCCGGCGAACGACGAGTGCGCCACGGCCATCCAGATCCCCGTTGGTGTGACCGCGTTCAACACGGCTGGCGCCACGGGCACCACCCTGGCCTGCCTCAAGTTCGGCAACACCAACGTGTACAACGACCTGTGGTACGTCCACACCGCGACGGGCAACGAGACCATCACGATCTCGCTCTGTGGTTCGACCTTCGACACCAAGATGGCCGTCTTCGAGGACGCCTGTGGTGGCGTGCTGGTCGCCTGCAACGACGACGCCGTGGCTCCCGCAGTCTGCGCGGGCACGCTCCAGTCCGAGGTGAGCTTCACCGCGGTCTGCGGCAAGTCGTACTACATCGCGGTGGGTGCGTTCGGTCAGGCCGGATTCGGCAGCGGCAACATCGCCATCACCCAGGCCGGCTCGTGCGGGACTCCCTGCCCGGCCGACCTCAACGGCGATGGCCAGGTCAGTTCGGCTGACATCACGATCCTCCTGAGCGGCTGGGGCACCTCGTCCCCCGACCTCAACGGCGACGGCATCGTGGGCTCCGCGGACATCACTGTCCTGCTGAGCGCCTGGGGCGCTTGCCCGTAAGAGAAGCGGGAGTCCGCATCGGACCACAATCCGATCGGCTGCGCACGGAAACCTCGAACCCCCGGCCCGAAAGGGCCGGGGGTTCTGCTTTGCGGGATGTCCGAGGCCTTTCGGGACCACCGCCTTTGCGCTCGCACCTGCTGCACGTCATTCGATCCAAACTTCTCAAAGCCTGCCGACACCGCGCCCAAGCGTGCGTAACTTTGGTGGTAACTCCATGCGCCGATCGCTCAGCCACCTCCTTGTCGCCGTACTCGCAGCGCTGACGCTGGCACCGGTGCTCACCGCCCAGTGCCCGACGGGCCAATCCTGCCTCACGGTGCATGCCCAACCCGGCTGTGACAGCGCGAACTGCTGCCTGGCGGTCTGCAATCTCGACCCCACGTGCTGCATCAACGACTGGGACAGCAACTGCGTGCTGTTCGCCAACGCCGCCTGCGTGGGCTATTGCGGCGCCGAGGCCAGCGGCAACTGCTTCGCCGCCCACGCGAACCCCGCGTGCAACAACGCTGCCTGCTGCACGGCGGTGTGCAACCTTGATCCCTTCTGCTGCAGCAGCTCGTGGGACGTGAACTGCGCCATCTTCGCTGGTTTCGCCTGTCCGGGAAACCCAGGGACCTGCGGGGTGACTGCCGACAGCTGCTTCGAACCGCACCCCCAGGGAGCCTGCAACGACGTCGAGTGCTGCAACGCGGTCTGCACCATCGACCCCGCGTGCTGCGAGCAGTCGTGGGACCAGATCTGCGTCTACACCGCCGAGGAGGTGTGCGTGTTCGGTTGCACGCCGACCTTTGAGAAGGTCGTGGAGCTCGAGGTCGAGGCCTGCGATACCCGCACCAACGATCCGTGCTACGCCGCACCCTCGGGCACGCCCGAAGTGGCACCCATCAACGTCCAGGTGTCGGGCACGCTCGGCCGACCCGTGGCATCGACCAACAACCCGGATGTCGACGTGTTCCGCGTCGAGATCCCCGATACCAACGGCGATGGCCTGGCGCGCGTGACGATGAGCTTTGTCTCGAGCCCCGCCGCATGGCTGGTATTGCTTCCCGACACGCCGTGTGCGCCTGTCGCCTCGAACATCGTGCGACTCTCGAGCAGCCTCTGCGTGGACACCGCCGCGCAGCCCATCTGCATTCCCGCGGGCTTCTACCGCGTGGTGGTCGCGACCGGGACCTATCCGAACATCAGCGGCGGCGACATCCCGTGCACCTTCGGCAACAAGTACGGTTTCAAGGTGACAGTGACGCAGAACTGCAACGCCTGCGCCGCAAGTGGCCCGACCTGCTTCGCTCCCCACCAGTCGGGCGGCTGCAACAACGCCGCCTGCTGCGCCGGTGTGTGCGCCGCCGATCCATTCTGCTGCGATGCGAACTGGGACAGCGACTGCGTGGCCATGGCCGTGACCAACTGCATCGTGGCGCCTCCCGCGAACGACACCTGCGCCGGAGCGATTCCGATCACGCTCGGCGAGACGGTCTTCAACAGCGGCAAGGCCGGAGTGGAGCTTTCGCAGCCGACCGAGTGCGGCGCGACCTTGGCGCGCGATGTGTGGTTTGCCTTCGAATCCGACCGCACCGGATCGGTCGAGGTCCAGACCTGCGGGAGCTGGTTCGACACGGTGCTCGCCGTGTACACCGGAAGCTGCAAGTCACCCGTCCAGCGGGGCTGCAACGACGACAGCGTGGTGTGCGCGGGAGTGGGAGCGAGCAGGCTCTCCTTTGCCGTGCAGTGCGGCGAGCGGTACCTCATCCGCGTGGGACCGAAGACCGGTCAGGGCGGCGAGGCGCCCATCCGGATCCTGCCCGGCCAATCGGTCGAGTGTCCGCAGTGCCAGGCGGACCTGACTGGCAATGGTTCCGTCGACGCGCAGGACATCAGCACCCTGCTCAACGGATGGGGCGCTGCGAGCGGTGACATCAACGGCGACGGCACCACGGACGCGCAGGACATTGCGGCGCTCCTCAACGCCTGGGGCCCCTGCCCCTGAACCTGACACTGGCAAACCGTGCCTCGAGGCCTGCGTCGCCGATGTCACCCAAGCAACTCAGGATCGGACTGCGTCTCGGATGAGAGCTTCCGCCGCATGATCTTGCCCGTGGGATTGCGTGGCAGTTCCTTGACCACGCGGATGTCGCGCGGGACCTTGAAGCCGGCGATGTGCTCGCGGCACCACGCCTTGAGCGACGCCTCGTCGAAACGGGCGCCCTCCTTGAGCTCCACGAACCCGAGCGCCACCTCGCCGCGCATGCCGTCGGCCATGCCGATGACGGCGGATTCCTTGACGCTCTCGTGGCGGTTGAGCACCTCCTCGATCTCGCGGGGGAACACGTTCTCGCCGCCGATGATGAGCATCTCCTTGATGCGACCCGTGATGGAGAGCATGCCCCGCTCGTCGAGCCGGCCCATGTCGCCCGACTTGAAGAAGCCGTTCTCGTCGAACACCGCGGCGGTCTCGTCGGGCAGATTGAGGTAGCCCTTCATGATGTTGGGGCCACGCATACGCACCTCGCCGTCCTCGTTGGGGCCCAGCACCTTGCCGTCGGGACCAACGATCCGCTGCTCGATGCCTGGAAGCGCGATACCCACGCACTTCCGCCGCTGCTCGCTGGGACGGCACCAGTTGGTCACCGGCGATGTCTCGGTCAGACCATAGCCCTCGTTGATGTCGATGCCGAACTTGTCCTTGAACCCGTCGTAGACCGCCTCGGGAAGTGGTTCGCCGCCGGACACCGCGAAACGGAGCGAGGCGAACGAATCGGGCGCCGCATCGCGCTGGAGCCGAAGCGCGTTGTACATGGACGGGATCGCCACGAATGCGGTCGGCTTGTGCTGCTGCGCCAGTTCGATGAGCTTTCGGGGAACGAAGCGTGCCGTATAGACCGCGCTGGCGCCCGTCGCAAGCGGCAGCATGGTGAGCACGGTCAAGCCGAAGCTGTGGAACTGCGGCAGCACGCCCAGGATTCGATCGTTGGTTCCGAAGTCGACCCACTCCTGGCACTGCCGGACATTGGCGCTCAGGTTTCCGCAGCTGAGCATGACGCCCTTCGGTCGGCCGCTGGTGCCCGAGGTGTAGAGGACCACCGCCAGATCGTCGCGCCGCAGCGGGTTGCTCATGCGCACCGGAGGCAGGCCCGTGAACTTCATCCGGTCGAGTCGTACCTCGGCGAGCCCGGGGAGCGGGCCGCCGATCAGGTCGAGCATCGGACCAACCGTCACCAGGCAGTCGAGGCCCGCATCGCGGGCCACGTACTCCAGGTCGGATCGGGACAGCAGGTAGTTGAGGGGAACGAGCGTGCGCCCGAGGGTCCAGCCCGCGATGGCGGTGGCGGGAAACAGCCCGGACGTGGGCAGCATGACGCCGATGCGCGGCGCGCTGCTGGTGCGCTCGATGGCGCGCGCAATGTGCCATGCCACCACCATCATGTCGATGCCCCGCCATGCACGGAAGTCATCCACGACGACCCTGCGGAACGGGCGCATGAGCAGATGACGGCGAATCGATGAGAGCAGCTCCACAGGGCCTCCAGTGCGCGCGAAAGCCGCGCGCGGCGTAGAGTACCGCCCCCGCGGGCATTGCCGAGGCCACGAGAGGCGCTGACTCGACGCGGAGCGCACCACGCGAGAGGACTTCCGGAATGACCAGGTCGACCGCACCCCTGCTCCTCGGTTTGCTCTGTGCACTGCTGTGCGCTGCGTCCGCGTCCGCATCCACGGCCCAGGCGGCCGGACGCACGATCGCCGACGCCACCGCCGCCTATCACGCCAAGGACTTCCGCCGCGCAGCCGCCGTCGCGCGCCTGGTCGGCGACCGCGCCAGTGGAACCGAGCGCGAGGGTGCCCGCTATCTCGAGGGACTTTCGCTGTTCCAGAGCGGTGAACTCGATGCGGCAGCCGCGGTGCTGCGGGTGTCGGCTGCGTCTCGGGAGCAGTACATCGCCTCGCAGTCGCAGATCACGCTCGCCAGCATCGAGATTGAGCGAAAGCGCTGGGATGCCGCCGGCTACGCGTACCGGCGCGCCGCGGAGCTCCTGACCGGCCCTGAGTCGAAGCGGGCCAACTCGTACGCCGCCCGCTGCTTCGATGCGGCGGGGCTGGCGATACTCGCAGACGAGGCTCGAGCGGCCGCCGGCGAGGCGCGAGCGGCCGCCGGCGAGCCGCGAGCGGCCGTCGGGGGACCTCCCCAGCAGCCGCGTCCCGTGGCTATCCAA
>CAIOCH010000242.1 GCA_903856525.1 uncultured bacterium
CGATGCCGCCTCGGCTCCGCACAACTCCGAGAGGCGCGACGCACGCTCGCCGTCGATCACGAACACACCCACGCCGTTGTTCCCGATCCAGAGCCTGCCCTTGCTGTCCTCGAACACACAGCGCACATGAGGGTCGCCGTCTTCCTTCCGCAGCCCCATGCGGCGACCGTCGATCATCGAGAGCGTGCTGCCGTCGAAGCCGAACACCGCTCCGTAGGTCGCGATCCAGACCCTGCCACCCTCGCCGCGGCATATGCCGGTGACGGAATATCCATCGTCGACGGCGCGTTCGCGCGCAAGCGGAAAGGTCAGGTAGGCGAACGCACTTCCGTCGTAGCGGTAGACGCCCGCTTCAAGCTCCATCTGGTTGAATCCATGCGACTCGTTGCCCTTGAACCAGAGATCATCCGCGTCGAGCTTCCACGCCGTGGTCGCGTCGTAGCGGCGCGCCGCAGGCGAGGTGATCGCACCGCCGGCGAAGCAGCTGATGCCGACGCCGGTGTCGAACCAGATCGCTCCGCGCGCGTCCTCCTGGATCGACCGCACCTGGTTGTTGCTCAAGCCATCGGCTTCGGTGAAGCACTGGAATCGTTCGCCATCGAAGCGGCAGACGCCCTCGAAATGGCTGCCGAACCAGTAGGCGCCGCTCGAGTCCTGCAGGATCGCGCGCACGCCGCTGTTGTACATGCCCCAGGGGCCCTTCTCGTAGGTGAAGGGCAGCCGCGCCGCGTTCGTGCAGCAGGACAGAAACGTGATCAGGAACGAGAGGCAGGCGTGCGATGCGGACTTCAGTGTGGGGCTCCGGCCGCACGATACTGCGTCAAGTGGTGGTCGAGTGCGTGGCGCCGGTGCCTGCCGCGCCACGCCTGCCGTTTGAGTCCGAAAGCCGTCCGCCCGCGGGGATTCGCCATTCGATCGAGCGATCTCACGGATCTGCGATACTCCTCACGCCGGATTCCGCGCCCGTAGCCCATCGCGAGCAAGCGAAATGCCCATCACCATCTCTACAGATCCCGCCCGCCAGGACCTCGACGCGATCCACAGGATCCTCGCGGGTACCTACTGGTCGCCCGGCATCCGCCGCGACGTCGTGGCCGAGGCGCTCCGCAGCAGCATCACGGCCGTCGCGATCGACGACGCGACCGGCGCCACCGTCGGCCTCGCGCGCGTCGTGTCCGACCGCGCGACCCTTGCGTGGCTGTGCGATGTCTTCGTCCTCGAGGCCTGGCGAGGGCAGGGGATCTCGCGCCGCCTCATCGAGGAACTCGAGCGACATCCCGACCTGCAGACGGTGCGCCGCTGGTGCCTGGCGACGCGCGATGCAGAGGGACTCTACGCCAAGTTCGGCTACAGCCGCATTCCCCCCACGCGCAACTGGATGGAGAAGCAGGGAACGCCGGAGCGGTGGCAAGAACGCTGGCAGGCGGCGACCTGATGCGCGCCTCGCTCATGTCGCGGTGATCTGCCACTCGGGCGCGTCGATCTCCGGGAGCCGATCGCTCACGCCCGCAAACCGAGCGCGCCGCCGTAGAACGCAGCCGCAGCGTCGAGGTCGCGCGCGTACAGGATCGTCGCGTGGATGCGGATGCGCTCGTCCATGCGGCGGGAACGATATCGCGATTCCGCCGTTCGCCCCTGGCTTTGGCTGGAGCGCCGCGTTTCCCGACCTCGCGCGTCCGGCGCGGTGTCGCTACCTTCCCCGCCGAGCGATTCTCCGCCTTCCGACCCCGGGATCTCCATGCGATTCTCCAACTCGACCGCCGTGTCCACGCTTCTCCTCCTGCCTTTCGCCGGCATGCTCATGCCGTCCTGCGCCAGTTCCGATCGTTCCGGTGGGCAGGCGGCATCCGAGAGGCTCGCGTATCCCGCCACGCGCAAGGTCGATCAGGTCGACGACTACCACGGCACCAAGGTCGCCGACCCGTACCGCTGGCTCGAGAACGACGTGCGCGTCGATGCCGAGGTCGCGTCGTGGGTCGCGGAGCAGAACAAGGTCACCGACGCGTTCCTCGCTTCGATTCCCGAGCGTTCTGCGATCCGCGCGCGCGTCGAGAAGCTCTTCGACTTCCCGCGCTACTCGGCGCCCTCGAAGCAGGGCTCGCGCTACGTGTTCTCGAAGAACGACGGCCTGCAGAACCAGGCGGTCGTCTACATCCAGGATTCGCTCGATGGCGAGGCGCGCGTCCTTCTTGATCCCAACACATGGTCGAAGGACGGCACCGTGGCGCTCGCGGGCATGGCGTTCTCCGATTCCGGCAACCTGCTCGCCTTCGCGCAGAGCGAGGCCGGATCCGACTGGGCGCGCTGGCGGGTGATGGATGTCGCGACGGGCAGGATGCTGCCCGACGAGATCCGCTGGACGAAGTTCGGCGGGGCCTCCTGGTCGAAGGACGAGAAGGGCTTCTTCTACAGCCGCTTCCCCGAGCCGAAGCCCGGCGAGGAGTTCCAGTCGCTCAACCTGAACAACGAGATCCGCTACCACCGCCTCGGTGCGCCCCAGGCGGAGGACGCGCTTGTCTTCTCGAGGCCCGATCAGCCGACATGGGGCTTCGGGGCGGGCGTGATGGAGGACGGCCGCTACCTCGTCATCTCGGTGTACGAGGGCACCGATCCGAAGAACCTCCTGCTCATCCAGGATCTCGCCGAGCCCGGCGCGAAGCCGCGCGAGATCGTCGGCGCGTTCGCGAACCAATGGTCGGTCATCGGAAACGACGGCACGACCTTCTACGCCACGACCGATTTCGAGGCGCCTCGTCGTCGGATCGTGTCATTCGATGTGCGCGACGGGCTGAAGTCGCTGCGCGAGCTCGTGCCGCAGCAGGCCGAGGTCCTC
The DNA here is from genome assembly GCA_903856525.1 of uncultured bacterium. Lineage (GTDB taxonomy): Bacteria > Planctomycetota > Phycisphaerae > Phycisphaerales > SM1A02 > QWPT01. The sequence continues at coordinate 2,834 of CAIOCH010000242.1, forward strand.
GAGGACGCGGGCATGGCGGGGGACTTCATCTTCGCGCAGTATCTGAAGGATGTGCGTCCGCTCGTGCGCATGCTGCGCACCGACGGTTCGCTCGCGCGCGAGGTCGCGCTGCCCGGCATCGGCTCCGCAGGCGGTTTCGGCGGGCGCCGCCGCGACCGAGAGACGTTCTACACCTTCGCCTCGTTCAACCAGCCCGCGACGGTCTACCGGCTGGATCTCGCGAGCGGCGAGTCGAAGGTCTTCCGCCGCACCGAGGTCGACTTCGATCCGTCGAAGTATGCGGTCGAGCAGGTCTTCTACAAGTCGAAGGACGGCACGCGTGTCCCGATGTTCATCGTGCACCGCATGGGCGCGCCGCGCGACGGCTCGCAGCCCACGCTTCTCTACGGCTACGGCGGCTTCAACGCGTCCATGACACCGTGGTTCTCGCCGACCTTCGCGTCGTGGCTCGATCTCGGCGGCACCCTTGCGGTCGCGAATCTGCGCGGCGGCGGCGAGTACGGGCGCGAGTGGCATGAGGCGGGCAAGAAGGCGCGCAAGCAGAACGTGTTCGACGACTTCATCGCGGCGGCGGAGTACCTCGTCTCCGAGAAGTGGACCAGCCCGAGTCGCCTGGCGATCCAAGGCGGATCGAACGGCGGGCTGCTCATCGGCGCCGTGATCACGCAGCGCCCCGAGCTCTTCGGCGCAGCGCTGCCGGCGGTGGGTGTGATGGACATGCTGCGCTTCCAGCGATTCACCGCGGGCCGCTACTGGACCGACGACTACGGATCCTCCGACAACGCCGCGGATTTCAGCGCGCTCTACGCGTATTCGCCGTACCACCGTCTTGCGCCCGGTACGAAGTACCCGCCCACCATGGTGACGACCGCCGACACCGACGACCGCGTGGTGCCTGGCCATTCGTTCAAGTTCGCGGCACGCCTCCAGGAGTGCCACGCGGGCGATGCCCCCGTCCTCATCCGGATCGAGACCGCCGCGGGCCACGGCGCGGGCAAGCCGGTCTCGAAGGCCATCGACGAGACCGCCGACATGTGGGCGTTTCTCGTGAAGGTGTTGCGGATGAAGCAGTAGGGGCGGCTCGGGAGCCGCGGCTGGATCAGGGCCGCCACGGGCGCTGCCCGCGCCTCCGCGTGCGCGGAATCCGTCCTCGCTGGTTCTGTTGGCGGCATCCGAACGCCGCGTCGCGCCTTTCGTTCTACCGAACCACGCCGATCCTCACCACGACTCCCGTCCGCACGGCTCCCGTTGTCCCGCCTCCGCCGCAGCCGCCCGTTCCACACCCGCCGCACAGCTTCGCCTCGATCGCCTTCGAGGTCGGCGTGACCGAGAGCCCGCCGAGCGCGGTGCAGCGCAGTTCGCGCGCCATGTTCTCGCTGATCTCGCGATGTGCGTCGAGCACCTCGTCGAGCGGAATCAGGTGGTCGTAGCCCGCGAGCGCGATGTTCGCGCTGGCGAGCGCGTTCGCGGCGCCCGCGATGTTGCGGCCGAGGCAGGGGGCCTCGACGCGGTTCGCGACCGGATCGCACACGAGTCCGAGCACGTTCTGCAGTGCATGGCTCGAGGCCGAGAGCGCCTGCGCGGCATTGCCGCCTGCGAGTTCGACGAGCGCCGCAGCCGCCATCGCCGCACCCGCGCCAGTCTCCGCCTGGCAGCCGCCGACCTCCGCCGCGAAGCTCGAACGCGTCGCGACGAACACGCCGATCAGCCCACCCGCGAGCATCGCGCGCAGCGTCGTCTCCTCGTCGGACTCGATCGTTTCCGACGCGGCGAGGCAGGTCCCCGCGAATGTCCCGCACGAGCCCGCCGTCGGCGCCGCGACGAACACGCCCATCGAGCTCTTCACCTCCATGAGTGCCGTGACATAGAGGATCGCGCGGTTCAGCATCCCGCCGTCGAGCAGTTGCTTCCGCTCGAGCATTTCCGCGAAGCGATGGCTCTGCCGCGGCAGGATGCGATCGGCGTACTCCGTGCCCGCGAGCCCGCTCCGCACGCCGACGCGCACGACCTCGAGGATCCTGCGCATCTGCGCGAAGACCTCGTCGGCTGCGATTCCTCCGCGCGTGCACTCGTATTCGAGAGCAAAGTCGGACAGGCGGCGTGAGGCGGGGTCTGCGACGCGCGCCATCTCGCCTGCATGCAGGAACGGCACGGTCAGTCCGCGCCGTGAGCGCACGGGCAGCACGGGTGACAGGCGCCGCACGCGGGCGACCATGGGAAGTGCCGCGACCTCTGCGTCGCTCAGGAACCGCTGTGCGCTCACGATCACGGTGGCCGCGCGCGCACCCGTCACCGTGATCGCATCGAAGTCGCCGCGTGCTTCGAGCGCAGCCGCTGTCGTGCGCCCGTCATCGCGGGCATCGAGCACCGTCACCGCGTAGTCGCCGTAGAGCGTGACCTTCGCGCCGTCGATCGAGATGACCTCGATCATGCCGCCGCCGGTCGAGAGCACGACGAGCCTGTGCTCGACTCC
>CAIOCH010000243.1 GCA_903856525.1 uncultured bacterium
CGCCGCATCCTGCATCGCACACGGCACCGATCGCCTCACGCGTCACCCCGCATTCCGGCGCGGATGAGTGGCGCGAGCCGCGCGATAGGCAAGCCGACCACGGTCTGCGGATCTCCCTCGCAGCGCACCGGCCACCCTCGCGCCAGCACTTCGGGCAGGTTGTAGCCGCCCGCCTTTCCGCGCCAGAGCCCATCGGCGAGGAACCGCTCGAAGTCCCCGGTGGGCAGGTCACCGATCTCGATCCACGCCACATCGCGGCCGATGCGTCGGTCGCCGTCCGGTCCGAGCAGGCACCAGCCCGTGATCACGCCATGACCGCGTCCCGCGAGCGACGAGATCATGCTCCGCGCCTCGTCCTCGTCCTGAGGCTTGCCCAGCACCTCGCCATCGCGCTCGCACACCGTGTCGGCGGCGAGGATCCACGCGGGCTCCGCCCCGCGCTGTCCGCGGCGCTCCGCCACCCTGCGCGCCTTGAGATGCGCGAGCGCGGGCGCAACATCGCGCGCCTGCACGCGGCCCGTCCGGATGGCTGCATCATCGATGTCGGCGGGCTCCACCTCCGCGGCGAACCCGGCCTCCTCGAGAAGCCGCGACCGCCGTGGCGACCCGCTGGCCAGCACGATGCGCTGGCGCGGAAGCGCAGATAACGGCCTTGTCCGGGAGTCCATGGACGGAAGAATACGGGTTTGCGCCGATCCGACGCGTTTCGATCGACGGGTTGGAGCCATGCGCGGCCCGACCGCGTATCGACCCCGCGCCCCCCACCTTCGACCACGGGAAGCCGCGCGCGGTTTGACATTCACCCGCGCTTGCGTGAATCTCCGCACCCTTCGCTCGGTCCTGCTCGACTCGTCCGCAGTCCCCACCGATAGAACCGCAGCGGATATCGCACCTGGGTTCCCCGCAACGACCGCTCTCGAGACACCGCCTGAGATTCCACCGAGCCCCCGCTTCGAGCCCACCTCCCTTGGCTGACGCCCCGAACCATCCGACCCCAGCCGACGCGGCCGACACCGCCACGGGCGGCTCGTCCGGATCGCGCGCCGACCTCGGGCCCGGCGGCACGAGCCTTCCGGGGCAGCCCGGCGACGCAACCCGTGCAGGTACGGGCTTCGACACCGCCCTCGGAAAGCTTCTGGTCGAGCGTGGCGTGATCCAGCAGTCCGCCCTCGAGGAGTGCCTCCGCGAACTCCGCGTGCGCGCCGCCGACAACAAGCCTTCCTCGCTCCAGGACCTGCTCGCGGAGCGAAAGCTCGCGTCGAGCGACCAGATCGACAAGGCGCGGGCCGACACCGAGGCCGCGGAGGCGACCCGAGCCTCGACCAAGATCCCCGGCTACCAGATGCTGCGGAAGCTGGGCCAGGGCGCCATGGCCAAGGTGTATCTGGCGCGCCAGAAGTCGCTCGATCGCCTCGTGGCCATCAAGGTGCTGCCGCCCAAGCTCACGACCGACAACTTCGTCGCGCGCTTCCAGAAGGAAGGCCGCGCCGCCGCAAGCCTGAGCCACAACAACATCGTCGCCGCGTACGAGATCGGCGAGGCCAACGGCTACCACTACTTCGTCATGGAGTACGTGGATGGCGACACGGTGTACGACCGCATCGTCGCCCGCAAGCGGCTGCCCGAGCGCGAGGCGCTCGAGATCATCCGGCAGATCGCCTCGGCTCTGGAGCATGCGCACGAGCGCGGCTTCGTCCACCGTGACATCAAGCCGCGCAACATCATGATGACGCGCTCAGGGGTGGCCAAACTCGCCGACCTCGGCCTCGCGCGCTCGATTTCCGACAGGGAACTCGCCGAGAGCGAGGCGGGCCGCGCCTATGGCACGCCCTTCTACATCTCGCCCGAGCAGATCCAGGGCAAGGTCGACATCGGCCCGCCGGCCGACATCTACGGCCTGGGCGCGACCTTCTACCACATGGTCACGGGACGGGTCCCCTACGAGGCAAAGACCCAGAGCGAGGTCATGCAGAAGCACCTGCGTGCGCCGCTGGTGCCGCCCGATCACCTCAATCCGCAGATCTCGGCGGGCACCGCCCTCGTCATCGAGACCATGCTCGCCAAGGATGTGCGCGACCGCTACCGCAACGCGCGCGACCTGATCAAGGACATCGACCTCGTGCTCGCCGGACAGGACCCCGAGTTCGCCAAGCCGGCGCTGGACATCGGGGCGATCGCCACCGCGGTGCAGGCATCGGCGCAGGAACCGGTCGAGATCGTCCGCCGCAACAGCGATGGGCCCCTCTCGAACCCGCTGGTGCTGTCGCTCATCGCCTTCCTGACGATGAGCGTCGTCGGCAACATCGTGCTGGTGCTGCTGCTTCTGGCGAAGTGACATCGCGGCGTCTCGCCCCAGCGCGTCGCGTGCGGGGTGACACGGGGTTGACACGGGGTTGACACCGGTTGACACGGGGTGACACCGGGGGACGGGCGCCGGCGTGCCGCCTACCAACGATCAGGGTCGCGATCAG
>CAIOCH010000244.1 GCA_903856525.1 uncultured bacterium
GTGGCTCTCCGAGCGCACCCCGCTCGAGGCGACGCGGCTCGACGGGCGTTGGATCGACATCGGAAGCGCCGATGACCTGGCGCGGGCGAACGCGGGCTGATCGCTGCATCTACAGGTGCTCCCTGATCGCCGCGAACCGCGCGAGGACTTCCTTCCACGGCGGATAGCCGCCAAAGCACAGCAGGTCGCACTGCATCTCGTACTCCGCGCGCAGCGCCGCCGACAGGCGCGCGCTCGGGAACAACGCCGGACTCGCGCGGAACGACCACGATCCGGGATCGCGCGCAGCGCGGCGGTAGAACCGCCGGTCGATCTCGACACAGTCGCGGATGATCGCGCGGTACTCGGCGCTCGGGAGCATCGCGAGCACATCGGGCTGCACGGCGAGCGCGGCGAGGTCGAAGTAGTGGCGGGCGCTCGCCGCGATTGGCTTGTTCGCTTCCGTTGCCCTGGCGACGGCGTGATCGATCGCGAACAACTTCTCGACGAAGGTGCGTCGGAAGTGCAGCAGCGTCATCTCGAATGGCATGAAATCGGGCGAATCGATCTCGACGCCCTTCGCCGCGACATACTCCGAGAGATACGAACGGATCGCACGCCGGGCAGTCGGCTCACGACCGCTCGCGATGCCCGCCGAGAGGCAGACCTCGCGAGCGAACGGAGCGTTTCCGCCCAGCGCGGACTCGAAGCGCAAATACTCGGTCCGCGCGATGCCGCGTCGGGCAAACGCGGGACCCTGTCGGCGGCTCAGGCCGCCGTGGCGCACGATCCGATCGACCAGCGAGCGCATGCAGGTACGGATTGCCTTGCCACCTATGGGAGGATCGAAGGAGAGTGGATCGATGAAGAGATCCACATCCTCTGAATACCGGTCGATCAGCCCCCAGCCCTTCGACAGGCTCGTTCCGCCCTTGAAGACTGCCTTCTGTCCAAGCGTGTGCTCCACAACACGCAGCATCTCGGTCTGGAAGTAGTCCTTCTCGATCGCATGGACTGCGACCTGCGGGGAGTTGAACCTGCTGACGAAGTGCGCGGCCGCGCCGCGGACAAGCGCTGCAAACGCTTCATGCTCGTAGAGTCGCAAGCGATATCTCTTTCCCCATTCGCGTGTCTGATCCTGACAGGGAATCCGGAGCTAGAAGTACGGCCGCCGCGCGCGCGCGTACCACCGAGAAGCCGTCGGGAGCTCCACGAACTCTCCGAGGTCGTAGCGCGAAACGGGATTCAGCGTTGCACGCAGCGCCTCGATGCACCCCGGCGGGAGCTTGTCACGCGCCCTTCGATCATGCTCCAGCACCGCACCGAGCATCGCCCGAACACGCGGCGGCTCGTGCTGCGCCGCAGCCAGCACGCGCTCGAGCCGCCCAGGCTCGAGCAGGCTCCGCGCGATCACCTTTGCCGTGTACCGAGCCTCCATCTGGCTGTGCAGCGCACCATCGCGCAGGACCTCGAGAATCGCGCCATCCAATCGCTCAAGCGAGCGCCACGCAGCGGGTCGGCGCGTGATGACTCGGAATCCATGATCGACCAACTCTTTCGGCGCCCTCGCGCCAGGCGTCGACATGGTCGGACGCGCTGTGTTCTGGAAGCTCAGCTGGAGCTCGTTGAAGGCGAGTATCCCAGCGGGGAAAACCGGGGCAGGCTCCCGCTTGGATCTGGTTTCGCTCTTCGCGCGCGCCGACCCACGCCGCCGCGCGTCGTAGATCCGCACCCGCCCCGGCGCATCGCCCTTCACCGCATACACGCCCTTCGACAAGCGCACGATCACCCCCTCGCGCGCGAGCCGCGAGAGCGCCTGCGCGACGGCCAGCGCGGGCATGTCGGAGAAGTCGCTGATCCGCCACGCGCGGCCTCGCGCACCTGCGCGCGTCACCGCCCGCCGCACGCGGGATGCGGTGGATTCGGTGGCGGAAGTCGAGGAAGCGCTCGCGCGGGCCATGCGCCGATTGTTGGTTGCGCCCTAGGCCGTGTCAAGTTTTCTTGTTGCGTTTCCGACAGATGGGGGTCGGACCTGCGCGCACTTAGACCACAATCGACGGATCTGCGACGAGATCTCCGATCGCGACCACGCGCACATCCTTCGCGAGGTCATAGGTCCGCTCGCCCGGCGTGACCACCGAGATCCGGGCAAGCCCGAGGGCATCCTTCGCGCTCCGCATCGACGGCGTGATTCCAGGCGCGTCGGCACGCTTGACCTCAACGCCGTAACGCTTGCCTCGGTGGAAAAGCACGAGATCGATCTCCGCGCCCTGGTGCGTCGACCACCAGTACGCGTCCTGGTGCGGCGTCCGGGCGAGGATCTCCTCGATCACGAGCCCCTCCCACGAGGCACCGCAGCGCGGGTTCGACAGCAGGTCCTTCAGCGTGCCGATCCCAAGAAGCGTGTGCAGCAGCCCGGTGTCGCGGAAGTAGAGACGCGGGGACTTCACCTGGCGCTTGCCGACGTTCTCAAACCATGGCTGGAGCGTCCGCGCCACGAACAGCCCCGTCAGCAGGTCGAGGTGATGGCGCACCGTCGCGGACGCGATGCCGAGTCCCGCGGCGATCTGCGAGAGATTCGCCGTCTGTCCATGGTGGTGCGCGAACATCGTCCACAGGCGGCGGAGCATCGCGGGCGCAAGCCGCGTGTCGTATGCCGCCAGGTCGCGCTCGATCAGCGCGGAGAGGAAGTCCTCGCGCCACGCCGCGCTGTCGGCTGCGGACCGGGCCAGGAACGATCGCGGAAACCCGCCGCGCAGCCAGCGTGCCTCGAGCTTCGCGGCGCCGCACTCCGCGAGCGTGAAGGGGCCGAGCTCGACCCGCTCGACGCGCCCCGCGAGCGACTCGGATGACTGCCGGAGCAGCTCCGGCGCCGCGCTGCCGAGCACCAGGAACCGCGCGGGAAGCGGCTTCCGGTCGGCCAGCACGCGCAGCGCGGGAAACAGCTCCGGCCTGCGCTGGATCTCGTCGATCACCACGGTGCCCCTCAGCTTCCCGAGCGCCGTCATCGGCTCGGCCAGCCGCGCGGCGTCGGACGGCGACTCGAGGTCGAAGTAGTTGGGCGAGTCGGGCTTCACGAATCCCCGTGCCAGCGTGGTCTTGCCCGACTGGCGAGGCCCGAGCACAAGCACCACCTGCGAGCGGCGCAGGGCCGTCGTCACACGGGAGAGGGCGTCGGAACGGTCGAGCATGCGGCAAGCCTACCATGAAAAATGGAAAGTCCACCTTCCATTTTTCATGGTCGCGAAAACCAGTGTCCGCCGGTCCTGATGCTGGCGTTACCGCCACTCCTCCCGCAGCACCCGCATGAACACCGGGTTGTTCGTATGGATGCGCGCCCACGACCGCGCCAGCCACGCATGCGCGTCGCCCTCGCTCCACCCGTGGCGGCGCATCGCCCACGCCTTGAGCACGAACGCCGTACGGCTGCGCCCGCCGTGGCAGTGGACGAGCACGGGCCGCGCGGGATCCTCGGCCAGCAACGCGTCGATCGACGCGACGGCATCCGCCAGCGCCGCGCCATGTACCCGGCACATCCTTTCGAAACGCTCGGCGCTCTCGTACGCTGTACGCCGTGCCAGATCCATGCCCATTTTGCGACCGGTCCCCTCTACAACTACTTTGGGAAGGCAATCTTGTCCGTGCTTTCCGAGACCAGTTCCCCGTTACCCCGGGTCATGCCCTCCTTGTTCCTCGCAGGCACGCATCGCGGTTCTTCGAGCTAACAACCGCTGAGCGAATCGAACTTGTTGAGTCCGTGCAGACTGTGTGGGAGTTGGTTCGTGGCGATGCTGAGGACTTCAATCTGGGAATCAACGATGGCAATGCAGCGGGACAGACCGTTCCACACGTGCACCTTCACGTCATGCCGCGTCGACCTGGTGACGTTGCGGACCCGGCCGGAGGGGTTCGAAGCGTCGTCCCCGCTCATAGGGATTGGCGGCGCTACCGTCTCTACCCGCCACCCCCGAGAAGAGCGGTGCTGAGCGGCCCGCCCGCATTGTCGCTGGAAGGCGACCTGCTGGACGCGCTCGCCACGGCGCGTACGTGCGACATTGCCGCCGCCTTCGTTACGGACAGCGGCGTGCGACTGCTGGAGGAGCAACTTCGCTCGATTCTTCGCAAGAATGGTGGAAGGGTTCGAATCGTCACGGGCGATTACTTGGGGTTCAATGAACCTAGAACCTTGCGCCGCCTCCTCGACTTTGGACACACTTTGGAGCTGTATGTGCACGAAGCGGGCCGAGGTGCCCCTCTGCACGCAAAGAGCTATCTGCTCACAGACGACGACGGCCACCGCATCGCGTACGTTGGTTCGTCGAACCTCACCAGAAGCGCGATGCGTGAGAACGTGGAGTGGAATGTCCGGCTGGACGATCACTTGGATGCGCTCGCGACAGCGCAGGCGTTCGACGCGTTCGCACAGTTGATGGCCGACTCTCGGGTCTCGCGGGTGAACCATGCGTGGATCGACGCCTATGAATGTCGCCGCCCAACCCGATTGCTCATGGCAGCGACAGAGGTTCCGGCGCCCGCAGGGGAGCTGGAGCAACCGAATCCCTTCCCCATCAGTCCGAGTTCCGTGCAGGCGGAGGCGCTCGCAGGTCTCTCCCGCAGTCTCGAGCAGGGCGACACGGCAGGCCTGGTGGTGATGGCAACGGGGCTGGGCAAGACGATACTCGCGGCCCTCTTCCAGCGCGACAACCATTTCGATCGGTGCCTCTTTGTTGCCCATCGGGAAGAGATCCTTGATCAGGCCACATCGGCGTTTCGGCGGGTCAACCCCGATGCGAAGACTTCGCGCATTGACGGTCACGGACTCGACTTCTCGGGCGATCTGGTGTTCGCTTCCGTCCAGACACTGAGCCGGCCCACTGCGATTCAGGCGATTCCGTCCGATGCATTCGATCTCGTCGTTGTCGACGAGTTTCACCACGCCGACGCGCCAACCTATCGTCGAGTCATCGATCGGTTCACGCCCAGGTACCTCCTTGGCCTGACAGCAACGCCCGAACGAACCGACCGAGGTGACATTCTCGCGCTGTGCAACGATCGCCTTGTCTATCAGTGCGGTGTTCGAGACGGGATCCGCCAGCGCCTCCTCGCTCCATTCTCGTACTTCGGAATCGCCGATGCGGTCGACTACTCACAGATTCCCTGGCGCAACGGCCGATTCGACCCATCGGCGCTGGAAGCACAGATCGCTTCCGAGGCGCGAGCCACTCGAGCTCTCTTCGAATGGCGAAAGCACATCGGCCTTGGCCGGCCAACCATCGCCTTTTGCGCTTCGGCCCGCCATGCGGATTTCATGCGAAACTTTACTCGGAGCACAATGACGGATGTTCGCTGTGCCGCCGTGCACAGCGGTCCCACCTCAGACTCGCGGCGCGAGGGGCTGGACGCGCTCGGCAAAGGCGAACTCGACATCCTCTATTGCGTCGACATGTTCAACGAGGGCGTCGATGTCCCCGAGATCGAGGGCGTGCTCATGCTTCGCCCGACGACATCCCCAATCATTTTTCAACAGCAATTCGGCCGCGGGCTGCGGTTTCGCCCTGGCAAGATGATGACTGCCGTCGACTTCGTGGGCAACCATCGCTCCTTCATGATCCACCTCATGATGTTCTTGGGAGATCCGTCAGAGACCGAGGTAGCAGACCGGCTGCAAAGCGCCCGGGCAACTCATGGCCTGATCGAATTGGACAGTGGATGCAGCCTTCACTACGAACTCGCCGCGATCGACCTGCTGGAGCAGGCCGCCCGCGCGCGGCAACTGCGACGGGGCCTCGAAGATTGGTATCGCGACTACTGCAGCACATACGGGCGGCGTCCCACCTTCCGCACCGCGATGGAGCGCGGGTTCTTCGGCCCCGGGGGAGCCGCCCTGGGCGGGCAAGAGCAGTCCTGGGCAGGCTTGGTTGCGCGGCTTCCAGGCTCCCACGCGAATCCAACTCAGCTGTCCGAATCGATGAACCAATTGCTCGACATCGCACAGCGGACCCCGATGACTCGCTGCTTCAAGATGCTCGTCCTCGAGGCCTTTGCGGAAGCCACGCTGCCAGAGGCCATCCCCATCGAGCACATTACCGAGCATTTCCATCGTCGCGCCATCGGAGATGGACGAGTCGGGCGGGACATCGGGTTCGACACAGCAGATCGCGCGCGGCTTCGGCGGCAGATCCTCGACAACCCAGTTCACGCCTGGACCACGCCCAATGCAACAATGCGCTCACCACTGTTCGCCCTTGAAGCGGATCGACTGGTGCTCCGACCACCCCTTCTCGCCCCCGAGCGTTCCGCCGCCGCAGACATCATGCTCGACATCGTCGAGGGAAGGCTGTGGTCCTATTTCAACCGCCCACGCGGCAGAACGGCCTGAGCCGCATTCGTGGCCGCCACCCCCGACTGGTACTCCGCCCACGCCGCCGCCTTCTGCGCGCGGACCTTCGTGATCGATATGGAGGACGCCCGCACGCGGTTCCTGCGGCATGTGCCCGCGGGCGGGCGCATCCTCGATGTCGGCTGCGGCTCGGGGCGCGACAGCAAGCGCTTCGCGGAGCTCGGTTACGCGGTCGACGCCCGCGACCGGTCGCGCGAGATCGCCGACGAGGCGGCGCGGCGCACGGGGCTCGCGGTGCGCGTGGAGGATGTCCTCGAGTTGGACGACCGCGACGCGTTCGACGGGATCTGGGCGTGCGCGATGCTGATCCACCTCGATGACGCCAAGTTCGATGAGGCGGTGCGCCGGCTCGCGCGCGCGCTGCGACCGGGGGGCGCGATCTACATCTCGCTCAAGGAGTCGGAGCGCGTGGATGTGGCCGACGGCCGCACCTTCCGCTTCCGAAGCCCCGAAGAAGTAAGCCGGAGCATCCGTGCGATCGAGATGCTCCGGCTCGTCGAGGAGTGGAGTTGGCAGGATGGTCCGCCGAAGGAAACGCGCTGGATCAACGCGATCGCGCGGCGATTGGCCGATTAGCGGCGACGGCGGCGTCCGGCGAGCCCCGCGAGCCCAAACAGCGCCACCGCGCCCGGCGCCGGCACCGCGACCACCTCGACGAAGAACGAGCTGTTGAAGCCGCGCACCTCGTACTCGGTCAGGTTGCCGTTGAAGAGCGAGCCGACGTCGGCAGCGCCCGCGAACAGCGACGCGACGTTGAAGCTGGTCACGAACCCGACCGAGCCGTCGGCTGCGACCGTGGCGTAGGTGCTCATCAGCGACGGATCAGCCGTCACGCCGAGGCCGGCGAAGTTGGGATCGGTGCGCATGGAGAACGCGGCGTCGCCATAGGAACCGCTGTTGTCGATCAGGATCTGGTTCGCGCCGCCGAAGTCGTCGAAGACCAGGCCGCCACCGCCCGCGCCGAACCCGATCGCGGCGTTGGTGATCGCGGCGCCGCCGATCTGGTCGGTAGGCAGCAGGACCGCCTGCGTGTAGGTCTGGGCGAACGGGCCGATCTGGCGGATGCTTCCGATCTGCACGGTGATGGCGTACACGTTGCCGCCGTTCGCGCCGCCGCCGGCGCCGCCCACGAGCTGCGCCGACCAGCGTCCGCGGATCGCGGGGTTCGCGCCGTACTGGCCCATGAGCGTGCCGATGTCGGCGATGCCCGCCTGGCGGTTGATGGAGGCGGTGTAGTCGAGGCTCCCGCCCGCACCGGAGAGCGTGACCGACGCCGCGACGTTGGTCACGGTGAAAGCGGCGTTTGCGAGCGAGACGAACGAGGCAGCGGCGACGGCCGCGCAAGGGACGAACAGGGAGCGACGCATGGCAGACTCCTGGATCTCGGGGGAGGCGGTGGGACGGAACCGTCGGAATCGACGGCGAGGGACGCACAACCCTGTGCCAGAACCAGCCTCGGGCAAGCCCCGCCGCGCGACCGCGACCGAACAACCCGCGCGCGGTCATTCACTCGGATGAACCACGCAGGAGCCCCATCGCCACCGCCACCAGCTCCTGCCGACCGCCCACGCCGAACTTGGCGTAGCAGTGCCGCGCGAGCGTGGCCACCGTGGGCCGCGCGATCCCGAGCCCGCGGCCGATCTCGGCGAGGGAGCGCCCGGTGAGCAGCATGTCGAACACCTCGCGCTCACGCGCGGGGAGCGACTCGAACGCCGACGCAGCGCGGTGGCGCTTCGCGTACGGCGTGTTCTGGCGGCCATCGACCTGGATGAGCGCCGGCGGCGGGAACTCGGCGGGAATCGGCACGATCGCGAAGGACACGTGGTAGTTGCACGGCGCGACTGTCGCGGCGGCCGCACCGCCCGCCTGCGCGTGCCGCGCGTTCACGCGCGCCATGAGGAGGTCGAGCATGCCGACGATCGCCTTGATCTGGTCCCA
>CAIOCH010000245.1 GCA_903856525.1 uncultured bacterium
CTCAACAAGCCGATTTCCTCGCTGGAACTCTCGGTGCGCGCCCGCAAGGCCCTCCAGCTCCTGAGCATCTCCACCCTCGGCGAGCTCGCCTCGCGCACCGAGGCCGAGCTCATGGGTGTGAAGAACTTCGGCGCCACCAGCCTCCACGAGATCCGCGAGCGCCTCGCGCAGCACGGACTCGCGCTGCGTACGCTCAGCTGATAGCCGCGCCCGTCGCGCGGTGGGCACGCGCCAGGATGGCGCGGAAGGGAAGTGCTGCATGGATTCGCAGGCACCCGGACAGAACCGCCGTGACCTCATGCTCCGCCGGAGCTTCCTGCTCGCGTCCGCCGTGGCGGCCGCCGGCGCTGTCGCTTTCGGCATCGGCTGCGATACGCCCCAAGGCATGCGGGCGCCGAGGGCGCAGAACGTCCCCGGCGGCGGTACGCGGCCTGGTCAGAACCCTGCCGGCATGAACGGCGCGCCACCCGCGCAGCCGAGCGACCAACCGCCCAAGACCCCAGAGCGGACGACGCCTGACCAGCCCGCCAAGCCCGATGGCACCGACAAGCCGCAGACCATCGACCGCCCCGAGCCGCCGTCGAAGGAGCCCGCGATCCGCATCAAGACGCGCGAGGTGCCCGCCTCCAAGCCGTTGGTGCGCATCGAGGGCCATGGCCCCAAGGTGTGGCTGGTCGAGAAGGGATCAGGCAAGGGCGGCGTGCTGGCGCAGGGGCCCGTCGATGCGCGCTGGAGCAAGGGCGCGTGGCAGATCACCGAGATGGCCGGCACCCCGCGTGCGCGCGCCCTGGCGTACGAGTCGCGTGGCACGCTCGATGTCACCTGCCTGTCCAACGAGCCCCAGCGCATCACCGTCGATGGCGTCCAGTGGCCCGGCTCCGTCCGTCTCGTGCCCGTCACGTCGATCGGGTCGGCCGCGGCCTTCGACCTGGTGCACGAGGTGGCCATGGAGACCTACCTCTCGGGTGTGATCGCCAAGGAACTCATGAACAGCTGGGCGGTCGAGACGCATCGCGCGCAGGCGGTCGCGGCCCGCAGCTACGCCGTGTGCGAGATGGCCATCTGGCGGCCGCAGCGCCACTACGACGTGGTGGCCGACGAGCGCAGTCAGGCGTGGATCGGCACCACCACCCATGCCAAGAGCCTCGACGCGGTGCGCGACACCGCGGGTCAGATGCTCGTGTTCGACGGCCGCGTGGTGCCCGCGTACTACTCGAGCTGCTGCGGCGGCGCCCGCGCGAGCGCGCAGGACACGATCTCGAGCGAGATCCGCCACGACATCACGCCGCTGCGCGCGGCAAGCGGCCGCAAGGGCTGCGCCTGCACGGGCTTCTCCAAGCACGCGCGCTGGGAGATGACGCTGGCCGTCCCCGCGGTCTCGCGCGTGCTTCCCGCGTGGGCCCGCCTCGAGGGCTACCCCTCGCTCGCCCGCATCGGCGAGGTGCGGCAGGTGGAGGTCGTGTCGCGCAACGAGCTCGGGCGCCCCGTGCGCGTGCGCATCGTCGATGCCAAGGGCTGGCGCTGCGAGCTGCCCGCCGAGCGGCTGCGCTGGGCGCTCAGTGCCAACCCCGCCAATCCCGCCGAGAAGAAGCCCCTCGCCGAGCGCGTCAAGAGCGCGTACTTCGAGCCCACCGTCAAGGGCGGGCAACTGGTGCTCAAGGGCGCGGGCTACGGTCACGGAGTCGGACTCTGCCAGTACGGATCCGAGGCCATGGCCAAGTCGGGCAACAAGGCCGCGGCGATCCTGACCAACTACTACCCCGGCGCGCGGCTGGTGCGCGCGTACGGATGACCGCCGCGCCCGCGCACGGCGGCTACATTCCCATCATGTCCACCGCCGGCAACCCCGCGACGACCGCATCCGCGCGCCATCCCGGCGCGCGTCTCCGTGACGCCATGCAGCGCGGCACCGTCTTCGTGCCGGGAGCGTTCAACGCGCTCGTGGCCCGTTCGGTCGCGCGTGCGGGCTTCGAGGCCACCTACATCTCCGGCGGCGCCACCGCCAACGTCGCCGGCTACCCCGACATCGGCCTCATCACCCTCACCGAGATGTGCCGCACCATCCGCGAGATCAGCGATGCCTCGGGCATTCCCGTGATCGCCGACGCCGACACGGGCTACGGGGAGGTCGAGTGCTGCGTCCGAACCGTCGTCGACTACGAGCGCGCCGGCGCCGCGGCGCTGCACCTCGAGGACCAGGAGTTCCCCAAGCGCTGCGGCCACCTCGACGGCAAGGACCTCGTCTCGGCGCAGGCCATGGCCGACAAGGTCGCGGCGATGGCGCGGCACCGTCTCTCCCCCGACTTCGTCCTCATCGCCCGCACCGACGCGCGCCATGTGACGGGCTTCGACGACATGATCGCCCGCGCCAACCTCTACCGCGAGGCGGGCGCCGACGTGATCTTTCCCGAGGGCCTGCACGACGCCGACGAGTTCGCGCGCTTCATGAAGGCTTCGCCGGGCAAGACCCTCGCCAACATGACCGAGTTCGGCAAGACCAGGCACCTCACCTGCGACGAGTTCAGCGCGCTCGGCGTGTCGATCGTCATCTACCCGCTGTCGCTCATGCGTATCGCCATGAAGGCGGTCGAGGAGGGGCTTTCCGCGCTCAGGCGCGACGGTGGCTTCCACGGTGCGCTCGACACGATGCAGAGCCGCAAGGAGCTCTACGAACTGCTCTCGTACAAGCCCGGCGAGCAGTGGGAGTTCCCCGCAAACCGCCGCTGATCGCGCGCATCGGCTTCACGGCGCCGACGAGGATTCCTCGGGGGGTTGCGGCGGAGTGCGCGGCGATGAATCGTTGGTCACCTCCGCCGGCGGGTCCGCCAGGCCGCGCGGCAGCACCGTTCCCTCCCTCGCGGTCCGCTCCTCCCACCACCACCAGAGCGCGAGCACTGCACCGAGCATGAGCAGTGCCGCCAGCAGCACCGCGAGTGGCGGCCCGAGCCTGCGGCGGTCCTTGGCGGGAATCGACGCGGGAAGCGGCCGCAGCGACACCATCTCGTACGCGCCCGTCCACCAGTTGGTCACGCGGAAGCGGGGCCGGGCGAGCGCGCCCGCGTCGGGTGGTGGCGGCACTGTGGGTGGCGTGGCGCGGGGTGGCGTGCCGGGATCACGCGCTTCCACCGTTCCGCCCATCGACGGAAGGTCCGCGGGCCGCACCGCGCTCGGGTCTCCGCCGAGGATGGCCCGGTCGAGGTCGCGCAGCATCTCGTTGGCGTTGGCGTAGCGGCGGTCGAAGTCGGCCATGGCGCGCCGCGCGATCCAGCGCAGGCACTCGGGGCTCTGCTTGCGGAAGCCGCTCAGCACGCCGTGCGCGGGAAAGGTGCCCTCGAGCACGAAGTGGAGCACGGCGCCCGCGCCGTACACATCGAAGCGCGCCGCGTCGATCTCCGACACCCGCGCGCCGCGCAGCGCCTGCCGCACCATCTCGGGATCGCGGAAGTACTCCGTTCCGTGCGTGGTGAGGGTCATGTGCGATGCGAGCGGCGTGACCAGGCTCAGATCGATGAGCGTGGCGCGTCCGTCGTGCACGATGATGTTCTCCGGCTTCACGTCCTTGTGCCACAGGCCCGCGGCATGCCAGTCGCGCAGCGTGGCCACGAGGTCGCGCACCAGCGACGCGAGCAGCAGGAACTGCTCGCGGTCGACGCGGCCATCCACCGCGAGTTCATGCACCCGGCGGGTGTACTTCCCGAGGTCGAGGCCGGGGTAGAAGCGCATCACGTAGTGGAAGCGGCGCTCCGAGCTGTCGTGGTCGAGGATCAGGCCGAGCTTGCGCGCCGCGTCGAGGGCGCGCGACTCGCGCAGCATCTCCGCAAGCCGCGTGCCGTCGTCGAACCCGAAGCTCTTGATGACCACCTCGCCCTCGGCGAGCCCGATGCGCACGCGCGTGCGGGCGTCGGGCTCGCACACGTAGATGCGCGCACCCGATCCTCCGGCCTTGAGCTCGCGCAGGATGGTGTAGCCCTCGAACTCCACGGGACCCGTGCGCGCCGCCGACGCGCCATTGTCGGCGAGC
>CAIOCH010000246.1 GCA_903856525.1 uncultured bacterium
CGCAGCCGGTCGCTTGCGATCGCCGACGCGCCCGGTGGACGCACGCGCGAGGAGCAGCTGGTGGGCGCCCTGCGTGCCGCAGAGCCGGTGCTGGCGCAGGTGGCCGGTGCCCCGCGCGAGGGCGATGCGCGCACAGCCCGCGGCAAGGATCTCGACTTCGTCGGGTTCAGCGGCGGCGCCTACTCGCTGGCGGCCGAGGGCGCGCAGGTGGTGGGTGCACTCGGTCCCGCCGAAGGCGAGCGCACCGACCTCGACGCTGCGTTGCGGCAGGCGCTCGCGCGCGGCGCGGGCCGGCCGGTGAGTGGCATCCTCGTCCTCAGCGACGGCCGCTCGGTGGTGCCGGTGTCGCCCGAGACGCTGCGCACGCTCGAGCGCGATGGAGTGAAGGTGTTCGCGGTACCCCTCGGTTCGGGCGAGCGGATCGGCGACGCGGCGATCATCGCCACGGCCGTGCCTGCGCGCGCCTTCGTGCGCGACCGCGTCCCCGTCGAGGTGCGCGTCGACCGCGGTGGCGTGCAGGGTCCGCTCGCGGTGCGGCTGGTGGATGTGGCGACCGGCATGGAGCTGGCGCGCAAGGAACTGCCGGACGCGCCGGAGCGTGCGGCCGCAAGCTCCGAGGAGGTCGTGGTCCTCGACGCCGCAGGCACCGCCGCCGGCCGTCGCGCCTGGCGTGTGGAGCTGGTGGCCGACCGCGCCGACCTCGTGCGCGGGAACGATGCCCGCGAGTGCACGGTGGAGTTCGTGGACCGCGCGCTGCGCGTCCTCTATGTCGAGGGTTCGTCGCGCTGGGAGTACCGCTTCTTCAAGAACCTGCTGCTGCGCGAGAAGGATGTCGAGAGCTCGATCATGCTGCTCTCCGCCGACCGCGACTTCGCGCAGGAGGGCAACATGCCCATCGCGCGCCTGCCGCGCACCAAGGAGGAGTTCGCGCAGTACGACCTCTTCATCTTCGGCGATGTGCCGAGCGGCTTCTTCTCGCCCGACCAGCTGGCGGTCATCCGCGCCGAGGTCGCGGAGCGTGGCGCCGGACTGCTGTGGATCGCCGGCGAGCGCTCGACGCCGTCGTCGTGGGAGTCGACGCCGCTCGCGGACCTCTTCCCGTTCCGCCCGCCGCTGGCGCTCGAGGCGCGGCTCGGGCAGAGCGTGGTGCGTCCCACGGCGGTCGCCGAGCGTCTTGGCGTGCTGCGGCTGTCGGACGACGAGGATGGCTGGCCTGATGTCCTGTTGAGCGGTGAGGTGCAGTGGCCGCGGCTGCGGTATGTGCAGAGCGTTCCCCGAAGCCGACTCAAGCCAACGGCCGAGGTGCTCGCCGAGGCGCAGGGCGTGGGCGCATCCGCGGTCGAGCCGACCGCGCTCGTCACGCGCATGCGCTTTGGCGCGGGCGAGGTGGTGTACGTGGCCACCGACGAGATCTGGCGCTGGCGCTACGGCCAGGGTGAGCGCTATCCCGAGCGCTTCTGGGTGCCGCTCGTGCGCCTGCTCGCGCGCGAGTCGCTCGCCCGCGGCGAGGAACGCGCCACGCTGTCGGTGGAGCCGGCACGGGCGCTGCCCGGCGAGTCGGTGGTGATGACGCTGCGGCTGGCCGACGAGGAGTCGGCGGCGACGGGCGCGGGGACGCTGCCTGTCGAGATCCTGGATGAGGCGGGGACCGCGGTGGCGCGGATCGACCTCGTGCGCGAGGGTGCGATCGCCACGGCCACGCTGCCGGTCGAGCGCGTCGGCGCGTTCCGCGCGGTGGCGGCCGATCCCGCGTTCGGACGCGCCGAGGGTGCGTTCGAGGTGGTTCGGCGCGACGACGAGCTGCGTCGGGGCGACGCCGACCACGCGCAGCTTGCGGAGCTCGCGCGCCGCACGGGTGGCGCGGTGCTCGACGATTCGTCGCTCGCGGGACTCGCCCAGCTGCTGCCCGACCGTTCGCGCGAGACCGACGAGAGCGTGCTGCGCACGTTGTGGGATTCTCCCGCGGCGCTGGCGGCGATCCTGCTGCTGCTTGGATGCGAGTGGATCGGAAGGAGGGTCCTGCGGCTCGTGTGACCGCGCGCGGACGCGCGACGGTGCGCCGGACAGGACCATCGATGACGCGACATGAGTGACCACACCGACAACTCCGCGACGACGGGCACCTCCACTGCGACGGTGCGCGCGGTCGTGCGCCTTGCGGGCATGGCGCGGATGCTGCGCATCCTGGGCGCGCTCTCGTCGCTGGTGGTGCTCATCGCGCTCTGCGTGGCGGGCGCGGCGGCGGTCGACGCGGCGGTGCGCTTCCCGGCGGTGCTGCGCGGCGTGATCCTCGCGGTCATCGCGTTCGCGGTGTACATCGACCTGCGGCGGTTCGTGCTGCCGGCGCTGAGGTTCCGCCCGGAGCCGGTCGACATCGCGCTGCGCATCGAGCGCATGCGGCCGGAGCTTTCCGGTCGGCTCGCCTCGGCGGTGGAGTTCGAGCTGTCGGGAACGGTGCGCGGCAGTGCCCTCGCGGCGCGTGCGGTGCGCGACGCCGACGAGCGGGCGGTCGGCGCGGAGCTCGGCAAGGTGCTGCGCGTTCAGCCCACGGCGATGCGTGCCCTGGCGGCGCTCGCGTGCGTGGTGGCGATCATCGGGTTCGCCGCGGTGCAGCCGTCCTGGGCGTCGATCGCCGCGCGGCGCGTGCTCGCGCCATGGAGCGATGCGGTGTGGCCCGCGCGCACGGCGCTCGCGGGGCTCGTGGCCGATGGGTCGGTGGCGGCGCGTGGTCGGCCGTTCGCGCTGCGTGCCCAGCTCACGCAGGGCGAGGCCTCGCGCGAGCGCGTGCGGGCCGAGTACCGCTTCACGCGCGACGGCGTGGCGGGCGACTGGATCGAGATCGCGCTGGCGCGGCAGCCGTCGGGTGCGTTCGAGCGGGTCGTCGATGCCGAGGGCGAGCGGCTCGAGGTGCGGTTCCTCACGAGCGATGCGTCGACCGAGGTCGCCACCGTGCGTCTGGTGCCGCCGCCCGCGGTCGCCGCAGCCACGGTGCGCATCGAGCCTCCTGCGTACGCGGCCACAGCGCTCCCGCCGCGCGAGGTGGATCTTGGCGATGGCGGTGATTCGCGCGGCATCCTGCGCGATCCCGTGCTCGAGGGCAGTGCGGTGCGGCTCGATCTGCGGCTGTCGCGGGAGGTGCCCGCGGGCGCCGCGTCGGCGGACGGTGCTCCGACGAGTGAGGCGCGTTCGCCGGTGATGATCGCGAGCGCAGCGGCGTCGGACGGCGTCGGCGCGGCGGATGGCGCCGGCGCGCGGGCGGCAGAGGTCACCGTCGATCCCACCGATCCCACGCGCTGGTCGGTCGTGTGCACCGCCGATGCACCCACGCGCATCATGGTCCGGCTCATCGACGCCGATGGCATCGAGGCCGATGACGAGATGGTGTTCGCCTTCGACACCGTCGCCGATCGCGCACCCACGGCCACCGTGGCTGAACCGCTGCAGGACGAGTCGGTGGTCGTCGACGCGCGCATCCCCATGCGCGCCGAGTCGCGCGACGACCTCGCGCTCGTCAAGGCGGGCATCGAGATCGCCACCCGCATCGGCAAGGACGGCGCGGAGAGCCTCGTGTTCGAGGAACCAGCGGCGCTCGAGGGCGTGTCGACCGATGCCACCAGCGAGCGCGTGCTCGAGCTGGCGCGGCTCTCGCTGTCGGCGGGCGACTCGGTGGTCCTGCGCGGCTACGCCGAGGATGCGCTCGTGTCGCATGGCCGCGTGCGCAGCGCCCCGCGCATCCTGCGCATCGTGGGCGAGGAGGAGTTCGAGCGGCAGATCCGCGGCGTGTTCGCGGGCGTGCGCCGCGACGCGATGCGTGTCGACGAGCGCCAGGGCAAGGCGCGCGATGCGCTCGAACGCGATCCCGCGGAGCGCGGGGTGGGCGAGATGCAGGCGGCGGTCACCGACGGCGCCACCCGCATGCGCGAGGCTATCGAGCAGGCGATGGAGCGGCTCGGGCGCAACGGCCGCGAGGGAGGCATGCTCTCGGAGCTCGCCGAGCAGGCGCGTGAACTCGCGGGCA
>CAIOCH010000247.1 GCA_903856525.1 uncultured bacterium
CTGCTCGAACAACTCGCCACAGCGGCCCGCGCGGGAATCTTCGGCCGCTTCGACAGCGTGATCGTCGACGAGGGACAGGACTTCTCCGCCGCGATGCTCGACGCGCTCGAAGCACTCGTGCCCGAAGGCGCACGCATCGCGCTCTTCCACGACCCGAACCAGCGGCTCTACGACGGCGTCGACGAGCCAGTGCTGCGGTCGCGCTTCGGCAGCCCCCTCGTCCTCAGCGAGAACCTACGCAACTCCGCCACCATCACGGCGTTCCTCCGCACCCTCGACCCCGTCCGGCTCGACGGGCTTCGCGCCCCACCCTCGGTCCGCAGGGGTCAGCCCGTGGTGGTGTGGGAGTACCCCGAGGACAACCCGCGCGCGCAGATCCACGCGATCGACCGCATCGCGCGCCACCTCGTCGAAGAGGAGGATGTCCGCGACAGCGACATCGCGCTGCTCTCACCGTTCACGTTCGCGCGGACGGCGCTGGCCGATGTCGGAGCGATCCGCGGACTTCCCCTGCTGTCACTCGAGGCCGCGGCTCGACTTGGACCCGACGCGCCGCCCTGCCTCCGCCACGAGACCCTGCACCGTTTCAAGGGCCTTGAGGCGCCCGCCGTCATCCTCCACGATGTGGCGGGCAGCAGCCGCAACGTCTCCTTCGAGGCGATCCTGACCGCGTGCAGCCGGGCGCAGCACGCGCTCTACATCCTGCGTTCGTCGTCCTATGCGGGCACAGCCCCGCTTCCCGTGCAAGGCGAGCTCCCCTGACGGCCGATGAAGGCCGCATGATCGACCCAACATGGATTGCGCGCGGCCTCGACGCCGCCATCGAGATGGCCGAGAAGGGCTGGCGCGAGGGCGGGATCCCGATCGGAAGTTCGCTGCTCGATGCACGCGGAAACGTGGTCGCCGCCGGCCACAACCAGCGCGTCCAGTCCGGCGACCCCACGGCGCACGCCGAGGTCGACTGCATCCGCCGCGCCGGCCGCCGCCGCGACTGGCGGTCACTCACGCTTGTCTCGACACTGTCCCCCTGCTGCATGTGCTCGGGCACGGCGATCCTCTTCAAGATCCCGCGGGTGGTGATCGGCGAGAACCGCACCTTTTTGGGCGCCGAGGACTGGATGCGGGCGAACGGCGCCGAGCTCCACGTCGTCGACGACCCGCGCTGCATCGCGCTCATGGAGCGCATGAAGCGGGAGAAGCCCGACCTCTGGGCCGAGGACATCGGAGAGTGAGCGCGGTGCGGCCACGCATCCTCATCACCAGCTTCGAGCCGTTCGGCGGCAGCCCGGTCAACCCCACGATCGAGATCGCGCGGATCCTCGCGAGCACGCCCTGCACGCTCGGCTCGCGCGCGTTCGTCACGCTCCCGGTCGTGACCGGCACGGACTCGGGAAGCGCGTGGGACCGGCTCGCCCCGTTCCTCGACGAACTCGCTCCGGACGCGGTCGTGTCGCTCGGCGAGAACGCCCACACCGATCGGATCCACTTCGAGCGCGTGGCCATCAATCTCCGCGACGCGCGCATCGCCGACAACGCGGGGGTCCAGCTCGCCGACACGCCCGTGGTGCATGGCGCCCCCGACGCGTATTTCGCGAGGCTTCCGCTGCGCGAGATGCACGCGGCCTGCGCGTCCGCGGGCGTTCCCGCAGCGTTTTCCCTCAGTGCCGGCGCGTTCCTCTGCAACGAGCTCATGTTCCGCCTGCTCGATGCGGGCAACCCAACGCTCTGCGGCTTCATCCACGTGCCGCAGCTGCCCGAGCAGGCCGCTGAGCGCGGCGGTCCCGCGATGGACGCCGCGACCAGCGCCCGCGGCATCCAGGCGGCGCTCGAGGTCCTTGCCGCCCGCATCGCCACCGGAGTGCTGGCGTGAGTGGCGGCGCCCGTCCACTCGTGCTCGTGACGGGTGGCGCGGGTTTCATCGGCTCGCATGCGTGCGAAGCGCTGCTGACGGACGGCATGCGTGTGCGGGTGTTCGACGACTTCAGCACGGGAAACGCTGCGAATCTCGCAGGAATCTGGCGCGACATCGAGGTGGCCGAGGGCTCCGTCGAGTCACCCGACGCCCTCGCGCGGGCGATGGCGGGCGTGCGCGATGTCGTGCATCTCGCGGCCCGCAGTTCGGTCGCCGAGAGCATCGCCGCCGCGGATGTCTACCGCCGCGTGAACATCGACGGCACCCGCGCGCTCCTCGCGACGGCGGCGGATGCGGGCGTGCGCCGCGTGGTGTTCGCGGCGAGCTCGAGCGCATACGGCGACCACGCGGCGCCGCACGACGAGTCGATGGAGCCGCGCCCGATGTCGCCCTACGCGGAGACCAAGGTCGCCGGCGAGGCACTCGTCCGCGAGTTCGCCGAATCCCGCGGCGTCGACGGTGTCGCGCTGCGCTTCTTCAACGTCTACGGCCCGCGGCAGGACCCGAACAGCGCCTACGCCGCGGTCATCGCGCGATTCCGCTCGCGCATCGCCGCGGACCTCCCCATCACCATCTATGGCGACGGACTGCAGACGCGCGACTTCATCCATGTGTCCGACACGGCGCGCGCGATCGCGTGCGCACTGCGCGCGACGACACCGCTCGCGGGGACGGCGGTCAACATCGGCACCGGCCGCGCCACCAGCGTGCTGGAGCTGGCCTCGCTCATCGCGCATGCGCTCGGCGGATCTCCCGTGATGACGCATGCCGCGGCCCGGGAGGGCGAGGTGCGCGACAGCGTGGCCGTCACCGAACGCGCCGCCGCCATGATCGGCTTCCGCGCGACGACACGGATTGAGGACGGACTCGCCTCGATGTGTCGATGATCGCCGGCATCCACTGACATCCGCCCCTCAGAGAGGACTCCCCATGGGTTGCATCCGGATCCTGTTCTCGCCGGTCGCTGCGCTTCTCGGTGCCGTTGCGATGACAGTCGTTGCGCTGGCCGGCTTCGCCATCGCGCTGGCCGCGCTGGGCGCTCCCGCCTCCTACCGCGGCGACTCGTGGATGGCGAGCGACACCATGCTGGCCATCCTGCTCGGCATCACGTTCGTCGCGACCATCACGGGGGGCGCCGTCGCGCGCCGGATGGGCGGCGGGCTGGCGGTGGCGCTGCTCACACTGTTCGCCGCGTGCACGAGCCTTGTGCCGCATCTCGACAGCCCGCTCGACGCGGCCCAGTCGCAGCGGTTCGCGGGGCGCCCCGAAGCGCGCCCTTCCGACGCGACCTTCGCCGACCTCGCCACCTGGACCGAGCATCCAGACTGGATGCGCTACGCCGGCGCGCTCGTGGGCGTCACGGGCGTGCTGTTCGGGAGTTCGCTCGCCAAGGGCCGACGGGGGTCATCGCGCCCCAAGCGAGGCGACGATTGACGGACGCGTGAAAAAGACGAACGCCGCGCGGATCCGCGCGGCGTTCGCACTTCGGGTTGATGAGGCTCAGGCGCGGAACGCGGCCTTGTAGGCGGCCACGGCGCTCTTGAACTCCTCATCGATGCCCTTGAAGGACTTCGAGGCGACGAGCTTGTCGCGGAGGTCCTTCTTCTGGGTGCGGAAGTACTCGAGCATGCCGGTCTCGAACTTCGACACCGAGGGGATCGCGACATCGTCGAGGAATCCCTTGGAGGCGGCGAAGATCGAGATGCACTGGTCGATCACGTCGAACGGCTTGTACTGGCCCTGCTTGAGCAGCTCGACCATGCGCGCGCCGCGGTCGAGCTGGCGCTTC
>CAIOCH010000248.1 GCA_903856525.1 uncultured bacterium
CGCGGCGATCGCCGCACCGGAGGCGACGGTCGAACTGGCGGAATCGACGCTCGCCGCGCTCGAGGCGCTCGTTGGCTCGACAAGCGCCAGCCTGGCGAGTGACCTGCGCATCGCGCTCGACCTCACGGCCTGCGGCGCCCGCGCTGCGCAGGAGAATGTGCGCATCAACCTGCCGTCACTGGCCGATCCGGACCAGCGCCGCGCCGTGGCGGAGCGCACCGAGGCGCAACTGGCCCGGATCGAGGCGACGATCGCGGAACTTCGCCCGCGGGTCTGACGCGCCGTCCCTCGCGCGACCCGGAACGGTCGGGATCCACGCCCACACGGGTCGAATCCGTCCTCCTGACGACCAGCGCTCAAGATCATCGCGTCCGGCTTCCGATCACCTTCTGCAGATGCCCGATCCGCGCGACATCGTCGACATCGAGGGACTCCGCCCGACTCCTGCAGGCGACGCGATGCCCGCCGGGGCATCCGTTCCGCGCCCCTTCCTCATGATCTGGTTCCGCTGCTGCTCAACCTACGGCCGCCTTCCCAAGACCGCCGATGGCACGCGGTACGAGGGCCGTTGCCCGAAGTGCCTCGCCAAGCTCGAGGTCCCCGTGGGCGAGGGTGGTACCTCGCGCCGCATGTTCGAGGCGAGCTAGACTGCGCCCGTGGCTGATGCGGCATCCATCCTCGGCGGCGTGGCGTTCCTGGGCGCGTCGGGTGTGCTGCTCTATGCAGGGGCGGTCGCGGGTGTCGTGCGCGAGGCGCTGCGGCCTGAGCGGCGAACGATCGGCTGGGCACTGGCGCGAGGACTACCAAGCGAACCCACGGCCTGGGGACTCCCCGCGCGCGAGTGGATGTTCGAGTCGGACGGCGCCCGCTGCCCCGTGTTCGAGATCGGCGACGCCGACCCCGCCGCCCCCACCGCCATCGTGCTGCATGGTTTCGCGCGCTCGCGCTACGACGCGCTGTCTCGGCTGGGACCGATGCTGCCGCATGCAACACGGTTTCTTCTGCCAGACCTGCCGGGGCATGGCGACGCCACCGGGCGTGGGACCAGGCTCGGCTGGGACGAGGATCGCCTCCTCGCGGACCTCGCGTGCCGGCACGCCACAGGTGACCTGCTGCTGGTCGGGCACTCGCTCGGCGCAACGATCGCCATCCACGCGGCGACCCACGCCGATCTGGCACCGCGGGTGCGCGGGGTGCTCGCGCTGGCGCCGTACGAGCAACTGCGCACGCCGCTCGGCGCGCGGCTCGACCTGCGCGGCATGCCGCGCGCGGCACTCGTGAACCCCGCCCTGCTGACGCTCGGCGCGCTTGGTGTACGAGAACGCTCGACGGCGGAATCCGCGGCCCGGGTGGCGGCGCCGCTCGCCGTACTCGCCGGCGAGGCGGATCCGGTCACACCGATCGAAGAGGCACGCCGCATCGCGCGTTCGGCGCCGCGATCGCGCTTCGCGTCGATCCCGCACGCGCGACACGACGACTTCCACACGGCCGGACGCGACGAGATCGCCGCTGCGCTCGCATGGATCCACGACCAAGCAAAACCGCGCGCCGA
>CAIOCH010000249.1 GCA_903856525.1 uncultured bacterium
CATCCGCTTGATCCGCTGGATCCGCGGGTTCATCGACTCCGCCGCCTCGTTCAGCCAGTCGATCACGACCGCCTCGAGGAACGCGGTGAACCGTGAGCCGGGCTCCCTCCACCGTGTCGTGGCCGCACGGGGCCTGCCACACTTCGGACAGCTCGCCTCGCCGCGGTGCTCGACGAAGACCTCGACCGTGCCGGCCGCGACGATGGTTGTCGGCGTGAGATCACCCTCACGAAAGCCTGAAGACTCGTTTTCATGCGCGGTCCGGCGGCCGCTATCGCACGAACACCGCCACCGCCAGGATCACGGCAACCAGCGCCGCGCACGGCAGCTTGGCGAGCGTGCCGAGCAGTCGGCCCACCACCGCGCCGGCCGCGGGGCGCGCGGTGTCGCGCAGGGTGCGGTTGCCGTGGCTGAGTTCGCCGAGGATGGCGCCCGTGGCGGTGCCGATGAGCGCACCCATGATCGTGCCCGCGATCGGCAGGATCACCGTTCCGCCGAGCGCGCCGAGCACGCCGCCCACCACGGAGCCGATCATGCCGCGCCCCGATGCACCGAAGCGCTTGGCGCCCGCGGCGGAGAGCAGGAACTCGAGGAGCTCGCCGATTCCTGCGACGAGTGCAGCTGCGGCGATGGTGAGCGGATGGAAGGTGAGCGGGGCGCCCGCGGGCAGCCAGAGGCTGTCGAGGAGATCGATGGCGATCGCGCCCGCAATCATGATCCAAGCGCCAGGGAGCCCCACGACGACCAGCCCGACACAGAGCAGCGCGAAGATGGCGAAGCCGCCCGACACCAGGACTTCTACCGAGAGTGCGACCAGCGACGGGTTCGTGGCGACGGCGGCCAGATGGGAGGGGGTCATGGGCATGTGCTCCTCGGCAGGTGGTTGGCAATCTCAACCACCGGGTTGCCGCCACCATCAAGCGAGAAGCGAAGGGTGCATCCGAGCGCGTTGAGCGTGCCATCGACGGCCGCATCGCCGTCACCAGCCGCGAGCGGGACCACGAGTCCCCGGCCCTCCGAGAGTTCCCGGGGATGCCTGAGATCGAGGTACTCGGCCCGGTGCGCCGGGGTGGGTATCGCTGCAAACCGTCCCGCGGCGAGACCTTCCGACGTCCATGCCTCGAGGGGCAGCCGCCAGCTGCGCGCGACGGGCGCATCGATGGCGGCGCCACGCGGGCCCACGAAGAGGTCGAGGTGGTCGCCGCCTTCGGCGCGTTCGTGCCGAACCACGGCAACCCGCACGGCGCGTGGAAGCGTTTCCTGCGCGGATTGGGGCTGCGTGCCTCGCGTATCGCCCTGCATTCGCCTATCCTCGCGGGTCATTGCATCGGCGTCGCGGAGAGGGGCTCGGAGCGTTTCCTGCCGCTGTTTCGTCCGCGCACGCCTGCTGCAAGACCGTATCATCCCCGCCCATGAGCCGTCGTACGAACAGCCGTCTTTCCTGCCTCGCCGTCGCCACCGCGATCGCCCCGATGATGTTCCTGGCCGCCTGCGCCGGACCGCGTCCCATGACCGCGGCCAAGAAGGAGGCCGACCACCTCTTCCGGTACGGCCAGTACGACAAGGCCGCCATCGGCTACGCCGAGATCCTCGACCGCGCCCCGGGTGACTGGGACGTCGAGTACCGCTACGGCGTGTGCCTTGCCGAGATCGGCAACCTCGCCGAGGCGCGCACCCACGTGGAGACGGCCTATGCCGCCAATCCCGCCAGCCAGGAGGTCGCCGAGGCGCTCGCCGCCGTGTACTTCAAGCTCGGCGAGAAGCAGAAGCTCGTGCAGCTCCTCACCCAGCGCGGCAGCGGCATGAACTCGCTCGCCAGCTACATGCTGCTCGCCGACTACGGCCTCAAGATGAACGATCCCGACACCGCCACGCTCGCGGCAAACGGCGCCATCCTCATCGCCGACGGCAACGATGCCCGTCCCTACCTCAAGGCCGTCGAGGTCGCCGAGGATGTGGGCGACTCCAAGCTCGCCACGCGCCGTCTGCGCCAGGCCTACACCATCGCGCCCAACTCGCTCGCCGTGCGCGCCAAGATCGCCGAGTACGGTCTCGCCCTCGAGCCGACCACGGGCCTGCCCCCGGGTCAGTGACCCAGCGCGGTGCCGCTCGGCTCTCCCGTCATCCCGGTGTTCGCAGCCCTCGCTGACCCACAGCGGGCGCGCATGCTGCGTCTGCTGGAGCGCGCCGAGCTCGCCGTCGGCGAACTCGCATCGGCGCTGCAGCTTCCGCAGTCGACGATGAGCCGCCATCTTAAGGCGCTGCACGAGGCCGGCCTGGTGTCGAAGCGCGCCGAGGGCACCGCCACGCTGTACCGTCTCACCCGCGACGCCATCGCGCCCGAGGCGCGCAGCGCGTGGGATCTGCTGCGGGCCACGATCGTCGAGGAGCCGGTGGTCGCCGACGACGACCGCCGCATGGCCGAGGTGCTCGCTGCGCGCAATCCCGATCCAAAGGGTTTCTTTGGTCGCGTGGGCGGCGAGTGGAGCGGCCTGCGCCTGGGTCTGTTCGGTGAGCGGTTTGGTTCCGAGGCGCTGCTTGCCTTGCTGCCGTCGGAGTGGACCGTTGCCGACCTCGGCTGCGGCACAGGCGAGATCGCGGCCGACGTCGCGCCGTACGTCCGCAAGGTGGTGGCCATCGACCGCGAGCCCGCGATGATCGACGCTGCGCGGCGGCGGCTGCAGGATTTCGCCAATGTCGAGGTGCGCCGCGGAGCGCTGGAAGACCTGCCCGCCGAGGCGGGGGAGTTCGACGCCTGCGTCATCTCGCTCGTGCTGCACCACATCCGCACGCCCGCCAAGGTCCTCGCTGCCGCGCGCCGAGTCCTGGACAAGTCGGGCGTCGTGATCGTCATCGACATGGTGGCGCACGACCGCGCCGACTACCGCACCACCATGGGCCACGAGCACCTTGGGTTCTCCCGGCAGGCCATGGCGGCATTGGCGGAGGAGTCCAAGCTGTCGCTTGCGCTCTACCGGCCGCTGCGCCCCGCGATCGATGCCAAGGGCCCGGGGCTCTTCGTGGCGCGGCTGGTCAGGTCGTCGGTGGACGCGATGCGCTCGTGACCGGCGGTAACGCGCTCGTAACCGGCGGCAGCGCGCCCGTGACCGGCGGCAGCACCCAGCCGGTGGGCTTGCGGCCGCAAAGCACCAGCGTGTCGCGCACCCCCTCGAGGGGCGCCGTGGCCAGCCGGTAGATGCCGCGGCTCCAGGACGGCAGCACGCTCGTCATGTGGTGGCGTCCGAGGACCGTTGGTTCCGCAAGCCCGAGGAAGTGCCCGAGTTGCACGAGGTCATCCCATGCGTACTCGCGCACATGGCCCCGCCACGAGTCGCCGCTGGCGAAGAACTGGCCGTAGGGCGGATAGTTGGTTCGTCCGCGCAGGACATCGATCCGCTTGCGGAGGTTGAGCGCGTTGGGAACGGTCACGATCAGCGTGCCGTCATCGCGCAGTAACTCGATGGCGGCGCCCAGCAGTCCCCTCGGCGACGCGTGGAGATGCTCGATGATGTCGCAGAGCACCACGGCGTCGAAGGTCGCGCGTTCGAAGGGAAGGCTCTGGCCGTCACCCTCCACGAGATCGATCTGGGCGCGGCTGGCGAAGCGTCCGATGCGATCGAGGTGGTCGCCCTCGCGGTGCCAGGGATCGCGGAAGTCGTCGATGGCGGTGCAGCGGTAGCCGAGGCGGCTCAGGACGGCGGTCTTGTCGCACGGGCCGCAGCCGATGTCGAGCACCCGGCCGCCGCGGGGCACGCGCCGGAGGACGATGTCCGCAAGGCTCTCGTGCGCATCGAACCCCACCGTGAAGTACTCGGGAAAGGGGAACTCGCGGCGCAGCCAGCCGAGGGCGCCCTGCATGGGATTCGCCTGGGCGTGGGCGTCGGCACTGCCGCCGATGGAGGGTGAGGTCGACTGGATCACGGGCCAAGACTACGGCGGGATTCCCGCGGGTCGAGCGGGATCCATGCTTGGAGAGCCGTCTGGCGCATCGTGCGTCCGATCTGTGCGGACCGCGGCGAGGCGAGCTGTCCGAAGTGCAGCAAGCCCTGCGCGGGCGACGACGCCGTGGGCGGACCCGGCTCGCGCTTCCCCGCGTTCCTCGAGGCGGTCATGACCGACTGGCCGAACGAGGCGGCGGAGTCGATGCACGCGTGGATCCAGCGGATCAAGCGGATGGCGTGCGGGTCACGGAACCGCGAGTGCTTCCAGCCCGAGATCATCTTCCATCTCGCCGGGCCGGATCTCCATCCGAGACCGGTCTCAGCCCACACGACTTCCTGAAGCGCCAAGAAAACGCGGCCCGAGATGACTCGGGCCGCGCGAGAGGGGGTTCCTTCGAACCGCGGAGATGTCCGCGGGGGCCATCAGTTCGCGTCGGACTTGCCGCCGCCCGCCGCCACCAGTGCGTCGACCTTGGCGATCGACGACTTCGGGTCGGCCTTGACCTTCGCCGCGCACTTCGGGCAGCAGGTGCGCACCAGGCGACCGCCCACCACGACGTCGGTCGAGTCGGCCTTGATGTCGGCTCCGCTGATCGGGCACTTCGTGGCCTTGTAGCCCGGCTTCTGCTTGGCCACGATCGCGGCCTCGTAGGACTTCTCGTACTTGGAGGGATCGGCGTTGAAGCGGCTCACGCACTTCTTGCAGCAGAGCTTGTACACGCGGTTGTGGTAGACGACGGTCTTCGAGTCGGCATCAACGCCCTCGTCGGTCATCACCAGGCAGGTTCCCAGCGCGTACGGCGCGGACGCGGCGACGATCTGCTCCTCGACCTTGGGCATGAACTTGGCCGGATCGGCCTTGAACGCCGCCTCGCACTTGGCGCAGCAGAACTTCATCTGCGTGCCATCGAGCTTCTTGTCGGTCATGCCCGAGAGGACCACGGTGACTGCGTCCTTGCCGAGCTTCTCACCCGACACGGGGCAGGTCTCGAGGGGGAATGCATCGCCACCGAACGACTCGTCGGCGGCGGGTGCGGCGGTGAAGGCGAGGCCAGCCATCGAGGCGAGAAGGGCGCAGGACGCGAGAAGCGAACGGGTGATGCTCATGCAAAAACTCCTAAAGGGTGCCGATTGGCGAGTGCGGAGGATATCGGCGCCCCCGCCGTCCCGTCGACACTTGCCTGCAACAATCCGGGCGCGTATTCTTCCTTTCATCCGGATGAACGGATGAAGCGTGTGTGCGCTCATCCGATCCACTGCGAGAATCTCCATGCCGACCGCCACTCCGAACGCGCCCAAGACCATGAAGTCGAAGTCCACCACAACCACCAAGAACACCGCGAGCACGGCTCCTGCCAAGACCTTCCTCGACACGGGCCTCGAGCTCCTCTCGAACCCCGCGTACAAGGTCAAGTGCACCGCGCCCGAGACCATCCGCTTCGGCCGCAAGGAGATCGAGCTCGCCGAGCACGAGATGCCCGGCCTGATGGCGATCCGCGAGGAGTACAAGGGCCGCAAGCC
>CAIOCH010000250.1 GCA_903856525.1 uncultured bacterium
CGACGCGAAGAATCCCGACACGAGATCCTTGGGTGTGCCCAGCATTCGGAAGCTCGACCCCGCGACGTAGTTGCCGAGGGGCTCGGTGTAGGTCTCCATGATGTACGCGTTGATCCGTGGAACGCCCTGGCTGCCTTGGGCAAGCTGCGCCACAAGCCAGCCACGCTGCGTCGCTGGAAACGAATCGCGTTTCGCGGGTGGCTTCTGGGTTGCTTGTTCGTTCACGTCTCGGTCGCGCATCGCGGGTGCGATATCGGCAGGCAACCGCCCTTCGGTCGCCTCTCTCTCGACGAGAAGAGAGGAATCGACACCTTTCTTTGCGCAAGATCCCCGGCGAGAAACCGAGAATCGACACAGACTTACGCGAGGAAGGGCAGCCCCGCAGCCGCATCCCGCGCCAATGGCTCGGGCGAGACGGGTGCCCCAACGGCCCGACGCATCCAGAGATCCGGCGTCAGGCTGCCCAGACTGGTGATGCGCTTGGTCTCGCCCGCGAGGTCCTTTCCGCGCATGTACGAGCGGATCTGGTGGCTCATCATGTGCCCGAGGGTGTAGTCGGGCAGGTACAGCGGGTGGGCGATCATGTGCTGGTAGGCAGCAAGGATCCGATAACTGTCCTTGCCGAAGTCGCGCTCGTAGAATCGGGTCCAAAGGTCCTGGGCGATACGGAGGACCTCGTCGCGCAAGGCAGCTGGGGTGGCCGATGGGTTCGCGTAGAGCCAGCGCCACGCGCGGAGCTCGAGCAGCGACGGGCCCGCAATCTGGCACGCTGACAGCATTGTGGCGACCGAGTCGACTGCGAACTGACGGTCGGCCTCGGCGGCGTCCTCGAGCCCCAGCACGCGCTTGGCGAGCGATTGGTAGAGGAACGCGAACGCCTCGGTGCACGCGGTGTTCGGCACGCCGCGCAGGGCGGGGCGCGACACGAAGTAGGTCGAGCACAGTTGCTCGAGGTTGTGCCCGAGTTCGTGCATCGCCGTGTCGAAGCCGTCCCAGCCGAGCTCGGCGTCGAGGCTCGAGGTGCGCAGCCAGGCGCCGTAGCCCTCGAGGTAGGGGCGCATCGCGTGGCCTGCGCCCTTGCAGACCTCGACCTTGATGCGCGAGCCTAGGAAGTCGGCGTCGGGCCCGCGGAAGCCGAGCTCGCGCAGGACCTCGGGCAGCTTGGCCTCGAGCTCCTTCACATTCGCAAAGCGCTTGCGCACGGCGGCGTTCATCTCGGTCGCGGGCTTCGCCTCGACCACATCCTCGAAGTAGATGTCGAATGGCTCGAGGGCGCGGCCGAGCTTCCTCGACATGAACGCGGCGAGGTCCTTGCGGACGGGCGCGTCGAGGAGGTCGGTCATGAGCTTCTCGACCTCGGCTTCGGGCATCTCGCGCTCAAGCGCGAACTTGCGGGCGATCGCCGTCGGCTCGTCGGGGTAGAGCGGGTCGAACTCGCGCGCCATGCGGAAGTTCGCGATCCAGTGCTCGTAGCGCTCGAGGCCGAGCAGCTCGCCGGGATCACCGCCCGCAACCGTGTTCTTCTCGGGATTCCAGTCGCGCTTCTCCTCGCCCGACATGACGCGCTTGGGGATGGTGCCGTCGATGTGCCGCGCCATCACCCACGACAGCGCACGCTGCTTGCCAAGCCCATCGGGGTCGCCGTAGCCCGCCTTGATCTCCTCGCGCACCAGCCAGTGGGCGATGAGCTTGCGGTCGGACTCGAACCAGCGCTTGCCGTTCGCATCGACCATGCCGCCCACGGGCACATGGAAGTGGCTCACGAACTTGCCCGACTCGAACGATGTCCTGCGCGCGCGGTCGGCGAGATCGACGGGAATGCGCGGGCCGAAGTGCTGCGCCACGCGGGTGGCCGCCCAGCCGGCGTCGTCCCACGCGGCCCCCGCGGTCAGCATCGTCGCCAGCGTTGGCCTGGGGAAGTTGAGCAGGCACAGGTGCGCGATCTTCTGCTTGTAGAGCTGCTCGGTGAGGTCGGGCGACGGATCGAACTGCGCCAGGATGTCGTCAACGCCGGGAAACTCGTCGCCGCGCAGGTCGTGGTGGCGGCGCAGCGTGCGGCGCATCTCGTAGAGGTGGCCGTCGATCTGCTCGAGCGCCTTCTCCAGGCGGGCGAGCAGCCGCACGCGCTGCGCGGGGTCCGACACGAAGTGCTTGGTGCAGAACTCCTCGAACGCCTTCGCGTCTCCGTCCTTGTCGCTCCAGCGCTCGCTCACGCGCCGTACGCCTGCCTCGATCGCGGCGCGATGCGCATCGCCGTGGGCAGCGAGAAGGCTGGCTGTGGCGTGGGAGCAGGCTTCGGTGAGCGTGACCATGGCGGGGCAGTCGGCGGTGGCGGGAGACATGGGTACGGAGGGTAGTCCGAGCGAAGACGGAAAAAGTGGTCAGAAAAAAGCACAGAATTCGCGCTCTAAACTAGTCAGAAGATATAGTCAGAACATGGTTCGCGAAGTCCCCACCACCGAGGCCAAGGCCAACTTCTCCGCCGTCCTCCGCATGGTCCAGCGCGGCGACACCGTCTACGTGACCAAGCACGGGCGGCGCATCGCTGTCATCCAGAACGTGCCCGAGGACACGGTGCACGCGCGGCGGTTGGCTGCGTTGGAGCGAATGGACAGCTTGCGACGGGAGCTTCCGAGGCAGGTGCCGTTCGACGAGATGATGTCGTGGATCCGAGAGGGGAGAAAGTAGATGCGGAGCGAGCAAGATACGGTCGTGGATGCGTCATTCATCGTCCCCATCATGGCCGAGGCGATGGGGCCGGTCTCTCGCACCGCGATCGCGCGCGAGACGGTTCGGACCTCTGCGGGGCTCGTTGCGCCCGCAATCCTCCTCTTCGAGCTGCTGAACTCGATACGGAATGGAATGCGTGCAGGCGTTCTCACGGCGGCACAGTCGCAGGTCGCAC
>CAIOCH010000251.1 GCA_903856525.1 uncultured bacterium
CGCGGGCATGGCGCAGATGCAGACACGCATGCGCGAGCGCAAGAAGCTCCGCGAGGACCTCGAGCAGGTCGAGGCCACCGTCTTCCGCAGGCTGCAGGAGCTCCTCGTCACGGAAGTCGGCGCCGAAAAGGCTGCGCAGATCGGTGAACTGCCGTCCCGACGGCGTCCCGCAGGCGCGACCATCCGATTCGGAAACTGAGCGACCCCGCAGAGGTCACTCGTGTGTGTCACCCGTGTGTGTCACCCGGGCCGGTCATCCGTGCAGGTCGCGTACACCGATCACGCATCGAGCCGCGTCACCCACGCATCGGGCACGCGGCCATGCGTGGCCACGATGCGCGAACGGATGCCGCCGCGGCCCTTCCACACGGTGATCACCTGCATCCACGACGGACTCATGGCCTGCGCGAGATCGTCGCGCAGGCGGTTGGTGACCGCCTCGTAGAAGATGCCCGCATTGCGGAAGCTCTGGTAGTAGAGCTTGAGGCTCTTGAGCTCGACGCACACCGCCGCCGGCTCGTAGCGCAGGATGATGTGCGCGAAGTCGGGGTGACCCGTCTTGGGACACACCGAGGTGAACTCCTCGCTCACATGCTCGATCACGAACGGCGTGTCGGTGGGCGAGTCGAAGAACTCGAGGAGCGACGGGTCGACTGGGCTGGCGTCAGGCATGGGTTCAGATCTGGGGGTTCAGGTCCGGGGTCGGAGATGGAATCAGGTCTCAGGTCCGACGCTGCGGTGAGTCAGGACTGCGGATGCACCCACGCACTCACAGGCGGTACTTGAGCAGCAGCGCCGCCACCTTGGGCTGGTCGGGATTGGCGCGCAGCGAGCGCTGCAGCATGGCGCGTGCCTCGTCGCGGCGCGGGTCCTTGTCGGCCTTGCCGCCCTGCAGCCAGGCGTTGAGCGCGTTGACCCCCACGCCATTGAGCGCGGGCCAGTAGGAGGCATCGAGCTCGATGGCGCTGCGGTAGGCCACATCCGACTTGTCGAACTCGTTGAGCCGGAACAGCGACCAGCCCAGACGCTCGAACGCCGCAGCGCTCGGAGCGGTGCGCGTGAGCGCCTCGGCCGCGTTGGCGGCCTCGCGATAGCGCTTCTCGGCGGCGTAGGCGTTGACCAGGGCGAACATCACGTCGGCGGGCGGCTCGACCAGCTCGCAGGCGGCCTCGTACTCGCGGATCGCATCGCCGCCGCGTCCCGCCTTGGAGAGCGAGCGGGCAAGCTGCAGGCGGGCATCGCCGTTCTGCGGGTCGATCTTCACCGCACGCTCCGCGAACACCACGGCGCTCTCGGGCTGCTCGGTGAGCATCATCAGGCGTGACATGGCGAGGTTGGAGCCGAGGTCGCGCGGGCGGATCATGAGCGCCCGCTGGTACGCGAGCACCGAGTCGCGCCAGCGGCCCAGCGCCTCGAGCACGCGGCCGTGGCTCGAGACCGCCGTGAAGTCGCCGGGATCGAGCGAAACCGCGCGCGCGTAGGCGGGCTCGGCGAGCTCGAGGTCGCCGCGCTTCTCGTGCACGGCACCCATGCCCGTGTACGCGTCGGCCAGCGTTGGATTGTCCTGCAGCAGCTCGCGGAACACCCGCAGCGCCGTCTCGTAGTCGTCCTTGCCCGCGGCCTCTCGCGCCACATCCAGGCGCGCCGACTCGGCCTCGCTGGGCTTCACCTGCAACTCGGCGCGGACCTCCGGCTCCCGCACGGTCGGCGCGCTCGGCACCGGTTCCGTCGTGGACTCGGTGCCCGCCTGCGAGCGGGTCGCACATCCCGCGGGCAGCGCCGCGAGGGCGATGGCCGATGCGACCAACCCCGCCGTGGTCAGGCGGGCGGGCGTACCCGCACGGAGGGTCCGGATGTTCGTTTGTTCAATCATGGCGGGGCTTCCATCGGGCGATCTTCGGGCGTTCCTGCAATCAGCACGGGCACTTGCGCGCGCACCGCGTCATTTCGACGTCGCGAGCGCGGCCAGCCGATCGGAGTTCACGATATCCCACGGCCGACCGTCGGGCGCATCGCCCTTCTCCGTTTCGAGGTTCTTGGGAATGGCCGCGAACGCAGGATGGCGGACGACTGCCTTGAACCACGCATCGCCGCACAGCCCCTGGCCGATGTGCGCGTGACGGTCCTTGCGCGAGGCGAATGCCGCCTCGGAGTCGTTGATGTGCAGCGCCGCCACGTGGGCCAGGCCGGCCTCGGCATCGAAGCGCTCGAGGATCGACTTCGCCTTTGCCGCGGTGGACACGTCGTATCCCGCCGCAAAGACATGGCAGGTGTCGATGCAGTAGGCGATGCGCTCGGGTTCCTTCACCATGGCGCGGATGCGCCCGAGGTGATGGAACGCGTAGCCGAGATTGGTGCCCGAGCCGGTCGTGGTCTCGAGCGCGATGCGCACCTTGTAGCCCTTGAGGTCGCGGTGGATCCCGTCGATCGCCTTGGCGATGCGCTCGAGACCCGCGAGTTCGTCGTCGGTCGGCTCTGCGTCGAGGTCGTTCGGATCCCCGGGCCTGCGCTGCTTGCCGCCAAGCGCATGCAGATGCGCGCCCGGGTGCGCCACCGACACCGGCACGCCGAGCAGCTCGCAACGCTCGAGCTCGGCTCGCTCGCAGGCGATCGACTTGGCGAGGTTGTCGGCGTCGGGCGACGCGAGGTTCACGAGGTAGCTGTTGTGGCTGACGATGCGGCGGCCGTCCTCGAACACCGTGCCCTTGCGCGCGGCGTGGAAGTCGGCGATCTCATCCTTCGAGAGCGGCTTGGGCGTCCACTGCCGCTGGTTGCGGGTGAAGATCTGCACGGCACCGAAGCGATACGAGACCGCCTCGTCGATCGCGGCGCGCAGTGCGCCTGCGGTCGAGAGATGCGAGCCGATCCACAGCGTTTCGCACGGTGGTGAGGCGCGCGTCATGCGGAGGTCGCCGCGGTGGCCGCGCCGAGGAGGTTGAGCTCGCGCACCAGCGATCCCGCCGCAACGGCAGCCTGCACGCGCAGCTCCGGGACAGCGGTCGACTCCCAGAGCTCGCCGCGGCGCAGTGCTCCGACCAGGCGCATGCCCTGCTGCGGCACACCCTGCGCATCGAGCAGCCGGCCTTCCGCGTCGGAACGGAGACCGAGGCCGAGCGCGTCGCCCACGGCCATGCCGCTCCGGAACAGCGAGCCGAGCAGCGGATCCACGGTGTCGGTGACGCTCGTCACGGGACCGACGCAGTTGACGACGCGCTCGGCGCGATGCGCCTGCACCGCACCTCGCGCGCCATTCCCGCGCACGTCGATCCGCACGTCGATCGCCTCTGCACCGGCGACAGGCGCCATGCTCGCGATGCTCCCGGCGATGAGATCGAGCGTGCCTGCGGCGCGCTCCGCATCCAGCAGGGCGAGCAGCCGCGGCGGCACGCGATGCCGATGGATCTCCCAGTACGGGCGCAGCCGGCGCAGGAAGTATGCGCGCTGCTCGGTCGACCACGCCTGCCAGACCTTGGTCGCGTGCGGTCGCACGCCATCGATCGCGCCGTGCCAATCATGGTCATGGGCGGCGAGTTCGCGCACCGTGCGGCGCACGAGGCGGAAGGCCTCCCTCGGCCCGCGCGAGAGCTCGGCTGCGTCGAGCGCCGGCGGCGCGCCGTGTGCAGCGGCATGCGGAAGCGGGAAACGCCCGTTGCGCGACACGAGCACGAGCTTGCCGCGATGCCCGCGCCGACGCAGCCCGAGCACGACATCGACCGCCGTGAGTCCACTGCCGACGACGACCACCGTGCCGTCCGCGGGAATGCCCTCGAGCGCGCCAGCCTCCCATGGATCGTCGACGAGCAGCTTGCGCGGGATCGTCGCCAGCGCATCGCCACCGACGCCGCGCCACGGCGCTCGGGCCTGCGGAAGGCCGACAGCCAGCACCACACCGCGCGCGAGCACCGTCCGACCCGACGCGAGGAGCAGCTCGAACCCGAACGCATGGCGCTCCAGATGCACGACCGCATCGGACACGAAGCGCGGCCTCGAGCCCGCCGCACCCAGCGCGCCTGCCACCGTCTCCAGCAGATAGCGCCCGAAGAGCGCACGCGGCGCGAAGTCACTGGCGCCGAATCGCCCGGGGAACTCCCGCTCGAGCCACTCGTGGAATGCGGTCGGCTTCTCCGCGAACGCGCCCATGCGGGCGGCGGGGACGTTCAGCAGATGCTCTCCGTCACACGCGCCGTAGGCGACTCCCGGCCCCGGACGCGAGCGGCGCTCGAACACGCCCAGGCTCGCGCCTGGTGCCGCCGCGGCGATCTGGGCCGCCGACATGAGCCCGCTGAAGCCGCCACCGATGATGGCGATGTCGCACTGCGGCAGCGGCTCGCGCCCGAACCCCAGCGGGTTCCGCGCCCGCTCCGCCTCGGCCGCACGCTGCACGCGGGCGAGCGCCTGCCGCCGCACGAGCGAGTGCCGCCGCACGCGCGCGACCAGCTCGATCGCCTCGGGAAACTTGACCATGTAGTCGGTCGCGCCGAGCTCGAAGGCCCTCGCCTTCGCCTCCGCGTTCTCGACGCTCGTGAGCATGATCACGGGGACCTCGGCGAGCTCCGCATCGGCGCGGTAGGCGTCGAGGAGTTCGAAGCCGTTCATGCCCGGCATCTCGATGTCCTGCAGGATCACCGTGGGTGCGAACTCCCGCGCAGCGGCGAGCGCCTCCTGCGGACGGGACACCACGCGGAGATCGATGCCGCCAGCCGCCCCCAGCATGCGGGTCACGACCTCGCCCATCATGGGCTGGTCATCGACGAGGAGGACGCGGTCTTCGGATGCCATGATGCATGCCTCGGCCTTGCTTGCCTAGACCATCCGCGCGCCAGCGGCCTTGGCCACCGCCACGATGCGTTCGGCGGTGCGGACCGCGGCAAAGCCATCCTCGGCATTGACGAGCGGCCGACGGTTGTGGCGCACCGCGTCGAGGAAGTCGAGCATCTGCAGCTTGAGCGGCTCGCCCGCGCCCACATGCAGCGGCTCCATGGCGATGAGCTCGAGGTAGTTCACGCCCGACAGGTCCTCGCCCTGCTTGAGCCGCGCGCGCACATCGGCAAGCTGCGAGGCATTGGCCGTCTTGCGCACCACGGTGCCCTTCTTCTCGACGAAGTCGGCGGACACGTACGCGTCTTCGCTGATCAGGCGGATCTTGCGCTCGGTCTTGAGCGCCAGGCGGCTCGCGGTGACATTCGCCGTGCAGCGGATGCCGTCCTTGCCCGCGGGAAACACGAGCCGCGCATTGCACACATCCTCGGCCTCGCCGACGACGCACACCGCGTTGGCGTGGATCTCCTCCGGTTCGGCGCCCATGAGCATGAGCAGCACGTCGAGGTCGTGGATCATCATGTCGAGCACGACGCCGACATCGACCGAGCGGAACGTCATCGGGCTCACGCGGTCGATCTCGATGAAACGCGGCTGGATGGTGCCGCCCGCGAGGAGCTCGCGCACCGCAACCATCACCGGGTCGTAGCGCACGACGTGACCGACCTGGAGGAGCGAGCCCGTGCGCTTGGCGCAGTCGGCGATCGCGCGCGCCTCGGCCACATCGGGCGCGAGCGGCTTCTCGACGAGACAGGCGATGCCCGCCTCGAGGAGCGGCTCGACGATGGCGCGGTGCGTGACCGTCGGCGTCGCGACGGTGACGGCGTCGACACCGTGGTCGATCAGTTCCTTCACCGTCGAGAACGCCTTGCCGCCCCACTCCTCGGTGATCCTGGTGGCGCGCTCGGCATTGCCGTCGACGACGCCGACGAGATCGCAGCCATCGGTGGTCGCGTACAGGCGGGCGTGGTGCCGGCCCATCTTGCCAACGCCTACCGTGGCGCAGCGGAGCGTCTTCTGGGCGGTCGCGGTCATCGCTTGCCTCCGGTCACGGTGCGTGCCTTCGCCGCATGGGCCACGGCGTTCCTGAACATCTGCAGGCCCGGCGTCTCGCCCTTGCGCTGCGCCGCGGAAAGCCGCGTCCACCGCGGGTGCTGCGTCCAGTGCAGGTAGCGCTCGGGGTGCGGCATGAGGCCGAACACGAGCCCTGTCGCATCGCAGATACCCGCGATGCGGTTGACCGAGCCGTTGAAGTGGTCGTTCGCGCCGTAGCGGACGGCGATCTGGCCGTTGGCCTCCAGCGCAGCGATGGTCTCCTCGTCGGCCACGAAGCGACCTTCGCCGTGCGCGCAGGGCATGAGCGCGGTGTCGGCATCCATCTTCAGTCCGCGCGTCCACACGCAGCGCGTGCCCGTCGGGACCTCCATCGTGGTCCAGATGTCGTTGAAGCGCGCAGTGATGTTCTGCGCGAGCGCGACCGTGGGCTCGGTGGGCACATCGCTCCAGCCCTCGCCGGCCGCGGGACCGGGGAGCAGCCCCGCCTGCACGGCGATCTGGAATCCGTTGCACGGCGTGATCATGGGCACGCCGCGGGCGATCGCCGCGGCAAGCGCCGGGTAGATCGACTCGCGGATGAGCGCGGCCATGATGCGGCCCGCGGCGATGTCGTCGCCGTAGCTGAATCCGCCGGGCAGGCCGATCAGGTCGTAGCGGTCGATCTGCGCGGGATCGCGCGAGAGCCGGGTGAGGAGCTCGCTCGTGACCCCGCAGCCGGCGAGCGCGAACGCCTCGCACAGCTCGAGGTCGCAGTTGATGCCGGGAGCGGTGATGACGAGAGCCTTCATCTGCGCTTTCATGCTCCCCTTGCTGGATGGCTTGCTGGATGGATTCATGTGCTTCTCTCCCGCGTTCACCACGCGAGTCCTCCCGACCATGCGTTGCCCAGCGCGGCGACCTTGGTCGATCCGCCCGCGAGCGAGAGCTCGCCCGATGCGTTGAATGAACCGATCACGGCGTGCGGCACATCGCCGAGCTCCTTCGCGAGCTTCCGGAAATCCTTCTCGTCGACCTCGAGGAGGTAGCGCGAGGCGTCCTCGGCAAAGCAGCGCGCGAGCATGGGCACGTCGCCCTCGACCGGCATCGCGTCGAGATCGAGCGCGAGCCCGAGACCGCCACTGAAGGCCATCTCCGACGCAGCGACCAGCAGGCCTCCCTCGGAGCAATCGTGCGCCGACCTCACCAAGCCCTTGCGGATCGCGCGCGCGACCGCTGCGGCGTGCTTCGGGCCATCGGCCAGGCTCGGCGCGGGAATGCGCGCGTTCGCGAGGGCCGTGAGCAGCGCGAAGTGCGAGCCACCGAGGCGGTTCGTCGTCGTACCGACGATCACCAGCTTGCTGCCCGCCTGCTTCGCGTCCATCGACACGGCGCCCGTGTCCTTCTCGACGGGCGCGAAGCCCGAGATGAGGAGCGTCGGCGGGATCTGGATCGTGCGCCCGTCCTCGGTCACGAACTGGTTGTTGAGCGAGTCCTTGCCCGAGATGAACGGCGTGCGGTACGCCTTCGCTGCGTCGTAGCAGCCTTCGCACGCGCGCACGAGGGCGCCCATGTTGCGCGGGTCCTTGCAGCTCGGCCAGCAGAAGTTGTCGAGGATCGCGATGCGCGTCGGATCGGCACCCACGCACACCAGGTTGCGCACGCACTCGTCGATCGCCGCGATCGCCATCGCGTAGGGATCGCTGCCGAGGCCGGTCGCGAGGCCGTTGCCGATCGCGAGCGCCCTGTCGCTCCCCTTCTTGGGGCGGATGACCGCGGCATCGCCGGGCCCACCGCCGCTCGTGCCGACCGGCTCGCCGACGAGCGGCTTGAGCACGCTCGAGCCCTGCACCTCGTGGTCGTACTGGCGGATGATCCACGACTTGCTGGCGATGTTCGGATGCGCGAGCAGCGCCTCGAGCACGCGGAACGCATCGGCGGGCGCCTGCACCGCATCGCGCGAGAACACGGGCGCGCGGCGCGGCGCGCGCTGCTGCGCGGCCCACGACGCATCCCACACCGCCTCGCGCACCGGCATGGGGATGGCCCCGTGCAGGAACTCGCACGACAGGCGGCCGACCTCGGTGCCATGCCACAGCAGGGCGATGTCGTGCGTGCCGTCGGCGTTCGCGTTGCCAAAGGTGCCGAGGTTGCACCACTCGACGCCGTGGTCGGCGCAGATGCGCGCCAGCTCGTCGATGTTGGCCGCCGACACGGCGAGCACCAGGCGCTCCTGCGCCTCGCTGATCCACACCTCGGTGGGCGAGAGCCCGTCGTACTTGGTGGGCGCGCGGTCGAGGTGCACGGTGGCGCCGATCTCGCCCGCCATCTCGCCGATGGCGCTGGAGAATCCGCCCGCACCGCAGTCGGTGAGCCCGTTGTAGAGCGGCCCCTCGGCGCGGTCGCGCATGGCCAGGATCGCGTCGAGCACCTTCTTCTCGGTAATGGCGTTGCCGATCTGCACCGCATGGCTGAACTCATCGGCATGCTTGTCGGTGAGCTCGGCGCTGGAGAAGGTGGCGCCGTGGATGCCGTCGCGCCCCGTGCGGCCACCCACCGCGATGATCGCGTCGCCGGCCCTCGTGGCGCCCTTCACGCACGAGCGCGGCATGAGGCCGATGCAGCCGCAGTACACCAGCGGGTTGCCCACGTAGTTGTCGTCGAAGTACACCGCGCCGTTGAGCGTGGGAATGCCCATGCGGTTGCCGTAATCGCGCACACCCGCCACGACCTGGGTGAGGACGCGCTTCGGGTCGAGGCAGCCCTGCGGCACCTCCGCCACATCGGGGTAGGCCACGCAGAACACGTCGGTGGCCGCGATGGGCTTGGCGCCAAGCCCCGTTCCGATGATGTCGCGGATGCAGCCGCCGATGCCCGTGGCCGCGCCGCCGTAGGGCTCGATCGCGCTCGGGCGGTTGTGCGTCTCGCACTTGAAGCACACGGCGTCCTCGTCATCGAAGGCCACCACGCCCGAGTTGTCGACGAACACCGACAGGCACCAGTCGATGCCGTCGGCGATGAGCTCGTGGGTGCTGGCGGCGACGGTCGACTTGAGCAGGTTCTTCACCAGCACCGTGCCATCGGCCGACACCTCGTGGTTCGGGCGGCCCTTGGCATCGGCCGCGAGCGACCACTGGCCCTCGAACGCGGGGTCGGCGGACATCTCCCGGTAGCGCACCGTCGACTTGAGCGTCTTGTGGACGCAGTGCTCCGACCAGGTCTGTGCCAGCGTCTCGAGCTCGATCTCGCGTGGCTCGCGCCCGAGGCGGCGGTACTCGGCCTGGATCGCCTTCATCTCGTCGAGGGAGAGGAAGAGATGCCCCTCGCGCGAGAGCTTCTCGAGCTCCGCGTCGCCGAGCCTGGTGATGTTGACCGAGCGGACGGCGAGCACATACGGCTTGCCCGTCGGGAAGGCGCTCGGGAAGTACGGCTCGGTGTGGATCGCATGGATGACGGCGTTCGCGAGCAGCCGCTCACCCACCGTCTTGGCGACCATCTTGTCGACACCATGCAGGTCGTAGCGGTCGCCCGTACGGACGTGCACCGTACGGCCCGTGAGCGCAAGGATCGCGGCCTGCACGCTCTCCGCCGCCGGATCGGTCACGCCCGGCAGCGGGTGCACCTCGACCACCGCGGAACCCGGGGCCACCGTCGGCCGCGATGCGCGGTTGGATGCATGGATCTCGGCGGTCTGCGTCACGCAGTCGGCGAGCAGCTCGTTGGCCACCCGATCCATCTCCTGGCCGCTGAGGC
This sequence comes from uncultured bacterium, assembly GCA_903856525.1. Classification (GTDB taxonomy): domain Bacteria; phylum Planctomycetota; class Phycisphaerae; order Phycisphaerales; family SM1A02; genus QWPT01. The sequence goes on from CAIOCH010000251.1 coordinate 9,604, forward strand.
CGCCCTCGATCAGGTACACCGCCGCGTGCTCGACCTTGCGCGGCTGCCGCGCCAGCCCCAGCGACTCGATGGCGCGCTGCACCGCCTGGCCCCGCGGGTCGTGGTGACCGCGCCGGGGGCGCACCTCCACGCGGTGGATCACGGTGGGTGCGGTTGCTGCCGTGGCGACGGATGGGGTGGCTGCGGTGGGCATGTCTCGGCTGCTCGCTCCGGCGGCACGCGGCCGACAGTGGCGGCCGTGCGCAACCTACAGGGAAGACCGAGAGTGTAAGAAATGCGCCGCACTTCCGTGCGGCGCATTTGGGTTGATTTCAGGGTTGCCCAGTCGGGATCACGCGTCTCAGAACGCGATCTGCAGCTGCGAACGGAGCACGAACTCGTGCTCCTCGCCCGAGGCGCGCCAGCCGTTCTCGCCGTCCCACCAGATGCCGTCGACCTTGTCGAGGGACATCCCGACGTCGCTCGACCACTTGAAGTCCTCACCGTCGATGTACCAGTTGACGCCCACCGAGAGCAGCATGAGGTCGTTGCCGTTCTCGAGCGTGTCGACGAAGGTGGGCGCGGTGATGTTGGTGATGAGCGGGATGTCGGCCGAGCCGAACTCGAAGCGGCCGAACACCTCCCACTTGGGCATGATGTAGTACGACGCCTGCACCATGGCGCCCCATGTTTCCGAGGTGCCGATGTCGAACGCCGCCGACGGGCTGAAGTTGTTCACGCCCTGGATGTAGGCAGCACCCGAATCGGTCTGGTGGTAGAAGAACGCACCGAACAGCGTCGCCCCGCCGTACATCGCCGTGACGTCGGCGGTGAGTCCGTACCAGATGTTCTCGCCGTAGGGCGAATCCTCGGTACCGTTGTCGAGATCACTGCTCTGGACATGGCCGGCCACGCCGACCATCAGGCCGTACTCGTCACCCGGCGGGCTGGTCATGGAGTTGAACTGCGACCACTTGCCCGCGAGCTTCCACTCGAAGCGGCCCGTGAAGGCGTAGGCCGTCACATCCGACTGGTAGTACGAGTTGGCGGGATCGGTGCCGACCGGCTTGAGCACGCCGTAGAGGTTGTCGGATCCACCGTTGGAGATCGCGGCCATGGCGCGCGCGTTGGAGGAGTACCACGACAGCTCGACGCCCTGGGAGCGGCCGATGCCGAGGTGCTCCACGAGGGTCGAGCGGCCGACGGCGAGCTGGTTCTCGGTGTCGACGAGCTGCTCGCGGGCGAAGGGCAGCTTGAACTGGCCCACGCGCACCGCGAAGTCGTCGGAGATGTTGGCACGCACATAGGCGTCGAGCAGGCGGAAGGTGCCGCTGCCGCTCCCGAGATTGGCGAACGGCGTCTCGCCCACGATCGCCTCATCCTGGTTGGAGAAGGCGCCCTTGATCTTGTACTGCCAGTCCTGGCCGAAGATGTGGCCCTTCAGCTCCAGCTGGGTGTTGGGCATGTCCCAACCGCTGCGGCTCTCGACGTCGTCGGCGATCCACGAATAGGCGGTGTTGGGGGGGAAGTTGATGCCCGACACGCCGTTCGGCACATAGCTGTAGATGTAGCGGAACTGCATCAGGCCCCCGACCTCCATGCGGAAGCGGCCATCGGCGCTCTGCAGGTAGAAGCCGTCGTTCCAGCCCGCGGTCGACACGGCCGACTGCAGCGAGTCGCGGCTGGCGCTGTCGGCCAGCACGTCGCTCACGATGCTGCGGATCTCCGCGGCGCGCTCCTCGGAGAGCCACGCGTCGCCGTCGGCGGAGCGCAGCGTCTCCACCTCGCCCGCGAGGGCGCGGTTCGAGGCCTCGAGACGTTCGATGCGCTCGAGGAGATCCTTGGTGGAAGGGACGGACACAGCGCCATCCTGGGCGCGCGCCATGCCGGCGATGCCGAGCGCCGCCAGCATGAGGGGCGTCAGCAGCGGACGGGGGGTGCGCGTGATGCGGCGTGCGGTCGCGAGGCTCATTTCTCGTGTCGTTGGCATCCTGCCATCTCCTTGGGATGGACCCCGGATGGGGTCCGAGCCGCTTATCGGCAGGCACCGCGGCCGATCGCCACAAATCGGGCGCCGAGCGGCGATTGGATCGGGGGCCTCCACCCCCGAGCGCGCGACGTCGACGCAAAAAGACAGGCGGCCGCACCCGTGTGCGGCCGCCTGTGTGCATCGAACTGCCGGGCGGGGTTCAGAACGAGAACGAAAGCTGGGTGCGCAGCACCCACTGGCCATCCTCGTCGGTGGCGTCCTCCAGCCAGTTGTTGCCCGCGGCCTGGTCGGCGTAGAGCGCCGACACGGCGTCGAGGGCGTAGCCGAAGTCGACGCCCCACTTGGCCTTGTTGCGGGAGAGGTACCAGTTGCTGCCCACGGTGATGGCGGAGAACTTCTCCGCGCCGCCGAGGTCCTGGTCGAAGTCGGCGTACTCGTAGCGGATCGCGACATCGCAGGTGTCGGACACGAACACGCCGGCGGAGATGACGAACGCGGACGGATTGGAGTCGTCGATCGCGGTGACGCCCGTGTCGTCGAAGGAGTAGACGTAGTACGCCGCCGTGATGTTGGCGCCGCCGAGGGCAACGGTCAGGTCCACCGTGAGAGCGGAAGTCATGGAGTCGCCGAAGCCGTTGTCGCGCTCGGCCGCGAAGCCCGCGCCGACCTTGACGCCATACGAATCGCCCCGCCACGACTGCGACTGGTCGAACTGCTGCCAGGTGCCGGCGAACTTGGCCTCGGCGCGGCCCGCGAAGGCCCACTCCGAGGTGGGCGAGTTGGCGGACCAGTCCGCATCGGCCTCGCGGATGGCGTTCACATAGGCCGCGGCCAGGCGCACATCGCCCGACGCATAGTTGACACGCACGCCCTGCCCGTAGCCGGCGCCAAAGGTCGCGTCGACGGTCGAGTAGTCCATGAACTGCAGGTTGCCGGCATCGACGGCGTACTCGGCCGAGAACGGCAGCTTGAACTGTCCGACCGTCGCCGTGGCGCCGCACTCGAAGGCCTTGGTCACCGACACATCGGAGAGCTGGCCGGCGCCGACTTCCTCGACGCTGTTCGAGTAGCCCAGGAAGTACTTGATGTCGTAGGTCCAGCTCGAGTCAACCATGTTGCCGCTGAACCCAAGGCGGGTGCGCTTGTTCTCGAAGCCGTAGGCCTGGCCCGACGAGGCGCCACCGACGCCGGCGACTCCGCCGCCCCCACCACCACCGCCGCCAACCGCCGCGTCGTCCTCGTTGTCGTTGAACGACCAGCGCATCTGCTGGAGCACGTTGATCTTCATCGAGTAGGCGCCATCCGACGACGACAGGAAGAAGCCGTCCGAGTAGCCGCTCGTGGTTCCTCCGCCCTGCAGGGTCGCGCGGGTGTCCGCGTCGGCCAGCACATCGGTCACGACGGCGCGGATCTCCGCGGCCCTCTCCTCAGTCAGCCAATTGGTCGAATCGCCGCGCAGCGCAGCGATCTCTCGGCGGAGCGCGTCGAGGCGCTGCTGGTCGGTGGCCTGCTGGCCGTGGACGGCCGTCGCAACGACGAGTGCGAGTGCAGCATGGACGCAGGTGGTGGTTGTCACGGTCATCCTTCGGTTCTCCTCGATCGAGGTGCATCGGAGCTGGGAACGGGGCAGACTCCGGGAACGGGTCGACGCGACACCCCTCGTCGCGCGCGGCGCAGCGTACTCGTTGTCCACGACCCGCGTGTCCGCGACCCACCTGTCCGCAACCGACCTGTCCATGGCCAACGGGGCGGACACGCCGCGGCGCCAGGGAAGCCGGCCATCGCCCCTCTGCGAACTGCAAACGAAAATCGGCCGCCCCTTGCGGGGCGGCCGACTGAGCCGTTTGAAGTGTCAGGTTCCGAGCGGGCGTTGCCCTCGCGAAACCCGGTCTTCCGGGTGGATGCCTTGCTCTGTCAGCCGAGCTGATCAGAAGCTGAAGGACATCTGGCCGCGGACAACCCACTCACCATCGTCAGCCGAGGTGACCCAGTTCGCGTAGAGCACGTCGAACGGGATCGGATCAGCAGCCCAGCCGAGCTCGAGGCCGACCTTGGCGCTGTTCTTGGCGAGGTACCAGTTGCCACCGACGGTGAAGGTGCTGAGCTCGGTGCCGGCGTCGTTGTCGAACGACTCGTAGCGAGCGACGAGTTCAAAGTCGTCGGCGAGGAAGACGCCACCGCTGAGGGTGAAGCCGCTCGGGTTGTTGCCGCTGACGTCGTCGTCCGCCCAGTAGTAGGCGCCGTTGACGTTCGCGCCACCGAAGTCGACGGTCACGTCGAGGGTGAGCGCCGAGGGGGTCGCGTCGGAGGCGTCGTCACGCGAAACCGCGTAGCCGATACCAGCCATCACGCCCATGCCCTCGCCCTTCCACGACTGCGCATCGTTGAACTGCGCCCAGTCGCCCGAGAACTTGAACTCGCCACGACCGGCAAAGGCCCAGTCGCTGCTCGGCGAGGTCGAATCCCAGGCCTGGTTGACCTGGTTGATCGAGTTGACGTACGCGCCCATGACGCGGAACTGGTCAGCCGAGTAACCGAAGCCGAGGCCCTGGCCGTAGCCGGTGCCGAACACGGTGTTGACGACCGAGTAGTCGCTGAACTGGAGGTTGCCGGCATCGATGCCGTACTCAGCCGAGAACGGGAGCTTCATCTGACCGACGGTCACGGTGAAGCCGTTCTTGAAGTCCTTGGTCACGTTCGCGTCGGCGAGCTCGTTCGAGCCGAAGTTCTCGGCGCTGTTCGAGTAACCGAGGTAGTAGCCGAGCTTGTAGCTCCAGCTCGAGTCAACCATGTTGCCCGAGAAGCTGAGGCGGGTGCGCTTGTTCTCGAAGCCGTACGCCTGGTCGACGTCGTTGTCGTTGAACGACCAACGCATCTGCTGGAGCACGTTGATCTTCATCGAGAAGTTGCCATCGCTCGAGGCGAGCATGAAGCCGCCGTTGTAACCCGAGGTCGCGCCCTGGAGGCTGGAACGGGTCTCGGCGTCCGCGAGCACGTCGGTGACGATGCCGCGGATCTCGGCAGCGCGCTGCTCGGTGAGCCACTGGCCACCCTGCGCGCCCTTGAGCTCAGCGATCTGAGCCTGGAGGTCGGCGATCTGCGCCTGCATGTCGTTGCTCTGGCCGAAAGCCGCGCCACCAACGGCGAGGGTCGTGACGGCGAAGAAGCCGACGGTCTTGGTGAGACTCATGTATGAAACTCTCCGTTTACTTGTACGACCGGTTCATCCGGTCTGCGTCATCCACCCGTCCGTCGAACGCTGGCCCACCAAAGGGCTCAGCCGGACGGTTCTCCTACATCGGCCGACTCTGGCCGAAACGATGAGTAGCAAGTTACAGGGTTTGCCCAAACTCGTCTAGTCGATGGGTCAAGCGGGGAGTTTCCCTACGCAGAGCGCCTGAGTGCTGCATGGACACAAGTCCATGCACGGCAGTGGGTTCCAATGCACCAGCCGTGCATATTTTTTGCAGACACTCTTGTCAGGATCTGCCCTTTACAACCCCAGACGACACCCTCTCCGACGACGACGGCACTGCAACCGTCGCCCCGCTCCGGGCCCCCGTCAGCGCCCGCTGCGCGGGGCTGAGAAGCTCGAGCGCAGCGGAGATCGTGCCAATCTTCACGATCTGCCCCGCGTGCGGGGCATCCGCCGACGTCGCGCCGCCACCGATGCGTGCGGAACTCGGGACGAACACCACGCGCGCGCCACGGCGCAGCGACTCATGCACCCGCTGCTCGATCTGCGGCACGGTGCGGAGTTCGCCTGTGAGCCCCACTTCGCCGATGGCAACGGCGCCCTGCGGCAGCACGCGGTTGGTGAAGGCGCCCGCAATGGCCAGCGCCACCGCGAGATCCGCCGCAGGTTCGGCGATGCGGAGCCCGCCAAGGGACTGCACGAACACGTCCTGGTCGGCAAGGCGAAGCCCCCCATGCTTCTCGAGCACCGCGATGAGCATGGCCAGCCGCGAGGCGTCGAGTCCGCTCGCCTTTCGCTTGGTGCTTCCGAGAAAACCCGTCGCCACGAGTGCGTGGATCTCTCCGAGCAGGCAGCGCGTTCCCGCCATGGTGGCAACGAAGGCGCAGCCAGAGGCACTCGGGCCACCGGCATGGGGGACACGTACCGTCTCGACCTCCGCGAGCCCGTCCCCGCGCATCTCGAAGAGCCCGATCTCCTGCGTGGAGCCAAACCGGTTCTTCACACCCCGCACCACGCGGATCGCGGAATGACGGTCGCCCTCGAAGGAGAGGACGACGTCGACGAGGTGCTCGAGCAACTTTGGGCCGGCGAGCGCGCCGTCCTTGGTCACATGTCCCACCATGATCACGCCGCAACCCGTGCTCTTGGCCAGGGCCACGAGGTCGAGGCAGCACCGCCGCAGCTGCGCGATCGAGCCCGGGGCGGCCGACACGTCGGCACGGTGCACGAGCTGGATCGAGTCGACCAGCACCACCGTGGGACGCGACTTGCGAGCCTGTTCGACGATCCGCGCGACATTGCCCTCGCCCATGACGAGCAGCCGTTCACCGAGCTTGCCGGCGCCACCCGCCCGAACCACGGCCTCGAGGCGCTCGGCCCGCAGGCGGACCTGCTGCGGGCTCTCCTCGCTGGACGCGTAGAGCGCGCTTCCACCACGGGCCGCCACCGCCGCGGCCACCTGCATGAGCAGCGTGCTCTTGCCGATGCCGGGGTCGCCTCCGAAGAGCATCACCGACCCGGGAACAACGCCCCCGCCCAGCACACGGTCGAACTCGCTGATGCCGGTGGGGATGCGCGACACCTGCGCCTCTGGAACGCTGCCGAGCGCCACCGCGCGACCGATGCCCGACCGCGCCAGTTCCTCGGAATCGGCCGCATCGGCAGGCGCACCCCAGATGGGCGCAGCGCCCGCCTTAGTCGACTCCACCTCCAAAGTGAACTTCTCGAGGCTGTCCCAAGCGCCGCAGTCCGGGCACTTGCCCATCCACTTGGAGTGGTTGCCGCCGCACTCGCGGCAGAGGAATTCCGTCCGTGTCTTGGCCATGGCGCGCGAGTCTACGGGTGAAACGGCAGGACACCCAAACATCTGCCGAACTTTCGCGCAGAATTCATCCTTGGCGGATGCGCGAATGTCGCCGTCAGGCCATGGCAGAGAAAATCGGGTCTTCAGGCTTTCGTGTGGGTCACCCAACCCTGACAGGCTTCGCCGTGATCCGTCCCGCCCGCACCTTGGCGGCATGGGCGACCGCGACCGCTGCGTCAACATCCCCGGTACGCCTGCACCCCGCACGTCTCCGACGTGGTCCCCGGCGTCGCTGTCGGCACGGTC
>CAIOCH010000252.1 GCA_903856525.1 uncultured bacterium
GCACGCCATAGCCGTCGTGGTCGATGTCGAGGTACCAGGTTGTCTTGCCGGTGGCGCCATCGGCATCGCTGTCGTCGGCGCGGCCGTCGCAGTCCTCGTCGGTGTCGGCCACGTCGCAGACTTCCGTCGCGTTCGGGTTGATCGCGGCGTTGGCGTCGTCGCAGTCGGTGTCATTGTCGACGCCGCAGGCGGCCATCGGGCCGAAGCCGAAGCCGTCCATGTCGGTGTCGGCGTAGGTGATGAGGTTGTCGTTGCAGTCGAGCGGTGACGACGGGGCGGGCTGCCAGCCGTCGTTGTCGGTACCCGGGCAGAAGCGGGCGGTCGTGGCGACGGTGAACCCGTCGTGGTCCGCGTCGCGGTAGTAGTCGACCTTGTCGGCGGCATCGGCGTCGATCTCGACCGAGTTTCCGTCGCAGTCGTTGTCCACGCCACCCGTGGCGCACAGCTCGGGCGCGTTGGGGTTGGTGCCGGGGTCCATGTCGTTGCAGTCGCCGCTGTTCGGCACGCGGCCGTCGACAGGGCTGCAGCTCTTGACAGAACCGATGCCCGCATTGCCGAAGCCGTCGATGTCGGCGTCGACGAAGTAGGCCACGCTGTCGAGGGCCTCCGAGTCGGCGTTGGCCTCGCCATCGCAGTCGTTGTCCGTGCCGTCGTTGGCGCAGTTCTCCACGCCGCCGGGGTACGAGCTCGAATCGTTGTCGTCGCAATCAACGGGATTGCTCGGCTTGCTCGACCAGCCGGTCGTGACATCGCCGGGGCAGAAGAGCGCCGACTCCGCCGTCGTGAAGGTGTCACGGTCGGCATCGCGGTAGCAGATCACCTTGTCAGCCGCCTCGGCGTCGATGTCGTCGATGGTGCCGTCGCAGTTGTTGTCGACCGTGCTGGTCGCGCACAACTCAGGCGCGCCCGGGAAGGTGCTCCTATCGCCATCGTTGCAGTCGACCTGCTTGCTCGGCGCGGGCAGCCAGCCCGGATTGGAGGTGCCGGGGCAGAAGCGGGCAGTCTCGCCAGTCGTGTACGTGTCGGCGTCCGCGTCGCGGTGATAGTTCACCTTGTCGGCGGCGTTGGCGTCGATCTCGTCCGTGGTTCCGTCGCAGTCGTTGTCGACCGTGCTGGTGGCGCAGAGCTCGGGAGCACCGGGGAAGACCGTGGCATCGGTGTCGACGCAGTCCGTCGAAGCCGACGGGGCCGGCAGCCAGCCCGGATTGGAGGTGCCGGGGCAGAAGCGGGCGGTCTCCGCGGTGGTGAAGGTATCGGCGTCCGCATCGCGGTAGTAGTCGACCTTGTCGGCAGCGTCGGCGTCGATCTCCGTGGTATCGAGATCGCAGTCGTTGTCGACAGAACCCGTGGCGCAGAGCTCTGGGGCCGCCGGGTAGATCGCGTCGTCCGTATCGACGCAGTCGATCGGATTGGTCGCGCTCGGCAGCCAGCCCGGATTGTCGGTGCCGGTGCAGAAGCGCTGGGTCACGTTAATGGTGAAGCCGTCTTCGTCCGCGTCGCGGTAGTAGTCGACCTTGTCCGCAGCGTCGGCGTCGATGTCGTCCAAGATCCCGTCACAGTCGTTGTCGACCGTGCTGGTCGCGCAGAGCTCGGCGGCGCCGGGGAACGCGCTGGCGTTCATGTCGTCGCAGTCGATCGGATTCGAGGGCGCGGGACGCCAGCCGGGATTGGTCGTGCCGGAGCAGAACCGGCCGATCTCCGCGGTCGTCGAGCCATCGTTGTCGGCGTCGCGGTAGTAGTTCACTTTGTCCGCCGCGTCGTCATCGATGTCGGCCGTGTCGAAGTCGCAGTCGTTGTCGATGCCGAGGTTGCCACAGAGCTCGGGCTGCGCGGGATTGCGGTCGGAACGCGCGTCGTCGCAGTCGAGGTTGTTGGTGACCTTGCCGGGCACTGGCGCGCAGGCATTCTGAGCGGTGGCCGAGGACGAGCCGAAGGTGTCCGAGTCGAGGTCGGGGGAGTAGTCGCGGAAGATGAGTCCGTCGTCCGTGGTGCCGTCGCAGTCGTCGTCCTGGCCGTTGCAGACCTCGGCGGCGCCGGGCTTGAC
>CAIOCH010000253.1 GCA_903856525.1 uncultured bacterium
CGTGACCAATCCGGGAGAGGCTTGAGTCCAAGCACGGCAACTTCACCGTCGTCTTCGATGCGTGCGTCCTGTACCCAGCGCTGCCGAGGAACGTGCTACTTCGGCTCGCGACGACCGAGCTCTTTCGCCCACGATGGACCGAGGCGATCCACGACGAGTGGATGCGCAGCCTGCGGGCCGACAAGCCTGATATCAGCGCTGACAAGATCGCGAGCCTCCGGCAAATGATCGACGACTCGGTCCCGGACTGCATCGTCACGGGCTACGAGCCGCTGGTGAAAGGCCTCACGCTGCCCGATGCGAACGACTGCCATGTGCTTGCCGCCGCCGTCCGGTGTCGGGCCGAAGTGATCGTGACGGCGAACCTTCGCGACTTCCCCGAGGACGTGCTCGCACCGCTCGGCGTGCGCACCGAGCATCCCGACGAGTTCGTGCTGCACCTGATCGACCTCGCACCGGCAACAGTCTGCGTCGCGATCAAGGCAGTCCGCGGCCGACTCAAGAAGCCCCCGCACACCGCCGATGAACTGCTCGACCGCCTAGCTGAGCACGGGCTGGTGGGATCGGCGAGCAAGCTGCGAGAGTTCGCGCAGATGCTCTGACGCGTGGCGCGAATCCACGCCTCGCAAAGCGACGCACATCACGCCCCAAAGCGGCGCCCAAGTTTGAAACGTTGGGCGTCACAGCACCCGACAGCCCCGGTTCGCAACGCTTCGTTTGACCGTCGCGTAATCCCACAAACGCAGCGTGGTTGTGCCGCTCGGTACGAGCGAACACTGGGTTTGAGCGGTCGCGGCTGCGACCGCCCGCTCCCTCTGGCGCGATTCACGGCAGGCTGCCGCCGCCGCTCTAGCACCAAAGGTCGCCGCCGCAGCGGCGACCGCTCAAGGAGTGGGCGGAGAGGGATTCGAACCCCCGAAGGCGAAGCCAACAGATTTACAGTCTGTCCTCGTTGACCACTTGAGTATCCGCCCGAAGTGGGTCCCCGCTGGGGTGCGGGGGCGGAGATCGTACTAGACGAATGGGCCTTCGGCAAACGGACTGCCGAATGGGCGCGGGGTCGCCGCGCCCGAGCGTCCGAGATTCGTGGGGTGACGGTGGCCCTATCCCGCCTCGCGGACTCCTCCCCGTCGACCGAGGCGGGGCGGTCGCCTTCGATCGGTGGCCATGACCACCTGCGTTCCACAAACCTTCCCGTGTCGGCTGATCCAGCGCTGCCGTCTGCTGCGCCCCCTGCTTCCGATCGTGGCCGTTGCCGCCATGTCGGTCACGCCGCAGGCCGCGGCCCAGCGCACCCAGGTGCGTGCCACCACCACCGGTTTCACCGCGGTGTCTCCCGCGCTCGAGATCACCGTCGCATCGGGTGCGATCACGCGGGTGGTCAACCGCCGCACGGGCGAGACGCACACCGTCGATGTCGGGACGGGCACGGGGTCGAGCACGTGGATGCCTCGCGGGGTGCTTTGCGCCTCGGCCGCCACGGGTGGCATGCGGCCCGTGCAAACGCTGCACACCGAGTGGGGTAGCCATCCCATCTACGGGGCGCAGCTCGGGGAGAGCATCGCGCGCATCGCGCGCGCGCCGGGGCCGTCGAGCACGGTGACCACCACGCCCATCAGCGGCGGCATGAGCTGCACTTGGCGCGGACTGACCGACGGACTGCGCGTGTACCCGGACGACACGCTCACGATCTCCGCGGTGGTCGACGGGCGGACGGGGCACATCGAGCTCACGGCCACGGCCACCACGGCGACCGACGATCTCGTCGGGGTGATGGTCCCGATCCTCAACCTGCGGCCGAACCACAGCGTGTACGCCCCGTCGTTCGGCGGCGTGTGCTATGCGCCCGCCGACCTCGCGGCGAAGCGGCTGTTCGCGCTCAACAACGCACCGTTCGTCGAGGCGCCTGTGCTCGTGGCCGAATCGGCCACTGGGTCGATCGGGCTGTGGATGGAGGATGCGACCTTCAAGCCGTACGCGAGCTTTTTCGGCGGCGACGGGGCGACGAGCGCGCTCGGGATCGAGGCGCTGCAGACGATGCCGTTCGAGGGCAAGCGGTCGGCGCGGTCGGCGCGGTGGAGGATCTGCGCCTACCGCGGAGCATGGCCCACCGCGGTCGAGTCCTACCGCGGCTGGTACACGCGCACATTCGCGCCCGAGATCGCCATGCGCGAGGCGATCGCGTGGCCCAAGGACATCGCGGTCGTGGTCGACCGCGGCGTGCGCGATCCCGGCGCGCTGTCGAGGCTGGCGAGCGTCATCGACCCGCAGCGCACGCTGGTCCACGAGTGGAACCCGAGGTCGGCGGCGTTCGACACGCAGTTGCCCGACTTCACGCCCAATGCGGCGTTCATCACGCTGGTCCAGCAGGCGCGCTCCCTCGGATTCCGGTCCATGGGCTATGTGAACACGCACTGCGTGAACGTGGCGTCGCCCGTGTTCACGCGCGACGGCATCGCGTCGTTCGGGCTCACGAGGCAGATCCGCTCGATCAGCCGCTACTTGGACGCGCGCAAGACGTTTGCGAACGCGGCCGTGGGTGAGTTGCTCTACCTCGATCCGCTGTCGCCGGGATGGCGCCGCTACCACACCGACTCGATGATCGCGTGGCGCACCGCATCCGGCGCCGATGCCAACTACGAGGACACGGGCGGCACCGCCGGCGACTTCGGCAACGGCGAGGTCGAGGCCTTCAGCGGCGCGCAGGGCGGCTGGGCGCAGTTCCGCGACCTGCTCGAGCGGAACCCCGTGCCCATGGCCACCGAGTTCTGCCCCGACAACCTGGGGTTCGCGTCGTGGTGGGCGCTCCGCCACCCGCAGCGCTGGGGCACCGACGAGGTGCGCAAGCAGTGGGAGACGCGGCACCGCCCCATGACGATGGCGCTCTTCGGCAGCGGCCGCGCCTGGGTACCCACGGTGAGCGCGGAGACGGAGGCCCGCAAGTGGACCGTCGTCGCATGCTCGGACGCGCTCGGCGGCGTGGCGCAGCTGGAGGCGACCGAGGCCACCTTCGACTCGCGCGCAGGGCTGGCGCGGCACATGGTGGACCGCGCGCGGCTGTTCGTGCAACTCGGGCTCAAGCCGCACCTCACCGACTGGACGAGCGACCCGACTGTGGCCTGCCGCTACATCGACCGCTCGGGCTCGACATACGCGTACCGCGTGCGCGACGGCGTGCAGGAGTTGGTGAACGCCGCGGGGCTGCCGCTCTACCAGCGCGCCACGGGGCGCATGCGCATCGACTCGCCGCTGCGGATCGCGGGATTTCCCGGCATCTCGTCCACGGGCAACATCGGCCTCCTGCCCACGGCGCACTACGCGCTCGGACCCGTCGGCACCGAGGGTACCGCGGTCGTGGTCGACAAATGCCCCGCGTCGTCGTCGATCAGCCGCTACGTCGAGACAGCCGACTTCGCCCTCGTCACCTTCGCAGCCAACGGCGCCCCCGCGGGCGACCGCACGCTCGGATTGCTCGCCCGCGTCGACTTCACGGAGGTGCTCGTGCGCGACCGCGCCGGCGCCACCATCCGCCGCTCGGGTCCGCTTGCGCGCAACGCTCGCATCGAACTCACGGTGGATGAGCCCGGCGATGTGCTCCTCCTTCGCCGCTCCGTGGCCGCGCTGCCCCCACCGGCCGGCACCTCGTCGGTGGCCCTGCTTCCAGCGCTGCCGGCAGGGCGGTACATCGTCGAGGGATCGGGTCTGGATCGCGGCGGCAGCTACACGCCTCCGCGCACCCAGACCTTCTGCCTCTCGGGTGTCACGCCATGCCCGAGCTTCCGCTTCGTCTCCGGCGGCGGCGACTCCGAGATCGCGTTCGACCATCTGTTCACGCCGCCGTCGGCCGACTGCGCGGTGGAGTTCGCCGTGCGCAACACCCAGACCCGCTACGGCGATGGCACGGTGTGCCGCGTGCAGGTCAACGGGCGCACGGTGTTCTCGCAGGACCTCGGACCCCAGCGGAACTCCACCGGCGCGCTGGTATGGGACACGTCGGCGCGGATGTGCCGCGTGCCCGTCGGTGCCTATGCCGGCCGGCCGATCGTGCTGACCGTGTCGGTGTGGGGCAAGGGCGACGCGAACGCCGACGAGACATGGCTGAGCGAGGCGCGTCTGGTGACCGACTCGGCCCAGTCGACGGGCTCGACGACGATCGCGATCGTTCCCTGAGGCTCAGGCGCGCACAACGCCCGCTGCGGCGAGGTCGTCGGCGCCAAGCCACGGCAGCGGAGTGGAGATGGGCCCGAGATCGCTGCCCTGCTGGTACGCACGGAGCGCGCACATGGGGAGGGCGAGCGTGAGCCGATCGAGAAGCGCGCCCTCGACGCTGCTGAGATCGGGGGCGGCATCCGGCTTGATGAAGCAGAGGATGTCGACGGGAACACCCGTCGCGGTCGCCTCCTGCTGCGACACGACCACGGGAAGGGTCGGATCGATCGAGGCGTGCGCGGCGAGCATGCGCTCGGCGTACGCGCGGAACACGCAGAGATTGGTGACGGGCGCATCCCCGGCCGCCGACCGTGCGCGCTCGAGCGCGCCGACGAGCGCTGGAACCGAGGAGAGCGCGTCGAGATCGTCCCTGCCGAGCGCGCGCACGGTGCGGAGATCGACGCGGATCCCGCGGCGCACCCGCCGTCCCGGCGAACCGTACCGCGAGCGGTAGTTGAGGTACGGCTCCTGGATGAACCGCCCGATGGGCACCGAATGCACGGTGCCGTCGGCGTTCTGCACGCGCACCGAGGTCGTCTTGATCTCGGCGATCCGCCCGTCGATCGAGTGCTGCTTCATCTCGATCCAGTCGCCCGGGCGGATGGCGTCGTGGGCGGTGAGGAGCAGGTTCGCGACGAGCGAGAACAGCATGTCCTTGAAGACGACGCCGATGACCGCCGTGGCCGCGCCGAGGGCCGCGAGGAACACCACGGGACTCTTGCCGACCGCGATGGCTGCGGCGGAGATTCCGCCCGCGAGGCCGATCACGACCATCAGCACCTGCCGGTATCCGCGCAGCGCCTCGGGCCGATTCACCTCGGGACGCGAGGAGTAGACGTCGTCGGCCGTCTTCATGAGGCTCGACGCGATGCCGATCCCGCGGAAGATCGCGATCGCGACGAGGATGTTCGAGACGTTGAACGAGACGAGCGGATTGATGACACCCGCGTCGCCCAGGACACTCACCAGTCGCGCGACCAGGAGGGTCGGTGCGATCCCCGCGATCGGCGTCACGACGCGCGAGGCCTTCAGCGCGTCCGACAGCCGCTTCTTGTTGGCGCGCTCGAGCACGCGAGCGAAGACCGCGGCGAGCACCCGCTGCAGGACGAGCTTGAGCGCGAAGCCGAGAACGAGGAGCGATGCGATCGCGATCGCGTTCCATGCGATCCGATGCTCCTGGAGCCATGTACCGAACCGCGTCCGCTGGATCGACTGGACGAGCTCGAGCGTCGCCCGCTCAGTCGCGGTCGGCGTCGCGGGCTCGGCGAGCTCGATGGCCAGGGCGGCGGCGCGCGCCTTCTCCTCGGCCGCCGCGCGCTCGTTGAGTTGCGCCTCCTCCTTCGAGGCCGCCTGCTCCGCGAGCGACTCGCCCGTGGCGGCCTGCGCGGGCGCAGCGGGCGCGGAATGCGCGAGCGCCGCTGCGGTCGCAATGCTGGCGAGGATGCGGAGGAAACGGACGGACACCGGCATGGCTCGAACTCCGGCAAGAGGAGGAATGCGAAGCCGCCTACCGGAATCGAACCGGCAACCTCCAGATTACAAATCAGGTGCTCTGCCAATTGAGCTAAGGCGGCGGAGGACGCGGAGTGTAGCGGAGTGTCGACTACCATTGCGTCCCCATCCGAGCCCGCATGCATTCCCTGCTCGACCAGCTCCCGGCCAGCGACCGCTACGACGTCGTCGTCATCGGCGGAGGCCACGCGGGCACAGAGGCGGCGCGGGCGGCGGCGGCGGCGCTCGGATCGGGCGGAAGGGTCGCGCTCGTCTCGATGGAACCAGCGCGCCTCGGCCAGATGAGCTGCAATCCCGCCATCGGCGGGCTCGCCAAGGGCCAGATGGTGCGCGAGATCGACGCGCTCGGCGGCATCATGGGCCTCGCGGCGGACGCGTCGGGCATCCAGTTCAAGGTGCTCAACGCGAGCAAGGGCCCCGCCGTCCGCGGTCCGCGCGCGCAGTGCGACAAGTACGCCTACCGCGCCGATGTCCAGCGGCAGATCGCGGCGATTGCGAACATCGATGTCTTCGCGGGCACGGTCAACGAGATCCTCGTCGACTCGGACGGCGCTGCGTGCGGCGTGGTCATGCCGCCGGGAGCGCACCGCGTGGGGGCAGACACGCGTGCGATCGATGCGAACGCCCGCGGCGACGCGATCGCGGAGTGCGTGCACACGGTGGCGCTCGATGCGGCGAGTTCGTCTCCGCGCCCGCTGGCGGCGCGCGCTGTGGTGCTGACCACCGGCACCTTCATGCGCGCCCTCATGCACACGGGCGAGGAGCGCCACGAAGGCGGCCGCGTGGGCGAAGGCAGTGCGCGCGGGATCAGCGCGGCGCTCAAGTCGCTCGGTTTCGAGCTCGGCCGCCTCAAGACGGGCACACCGCCGCGCGTCGCGCGTGGATCGATCGCGTGGGATTCGCTCAAGCCGGCGCTCGGCGACGCGCAGCCGTTCGCGTTCAGCGACCGCTCGCCGGAGGCGCTTCCCGCGCGGCGTTTCCCGCAACTCGCGCAGACCGATTGCCGCGAGACGGCGACCACGCCCGAGATCCACGCGCTCATCCGCGACAATCTCTCGCGCGCGCCGATGTACTCGGGGCAGATCGACGCCGAGTGCGGCCCCCGCTACTGCCCGTCGATCGAGGACAAGATCGTGCGCTTCGCCGACCGCGACGCGC
>CAIOCH010000254.1 GCA_903856525.1 uncultured bacterium
AGGTTGCGCGCCTCTTCGATCGCGTACTCGATCACCTTCTTGGCGCGGGGGGTCTGGGGCAGCTTGCCCATCGTCACCATCTCGGGCCCGCTCTTGACGAGCTTCTCGACCTCGAGGCGCACCTTGCGGAGGTCGATGTCCAGGTTCTTCAGCACGTTGGCGCCGACACCCGAACCCTCCTTCACGAGGCCGAGCAGGATGTGCTCGGTACCGATGTACTCGTGGTTGAGTCGTTGGGCTTCCTGGTTCGCCAGGGCCATCACCTTACGGGCTCGGTCGGTCAGACGCTCGAACATGGGGGACTCCTTCCTGTTCCTTCCGGTCGGTCACACGCGTCCACTGACACGCTGCACAAACCTGCGCGTCATCCTATCTCTGTCGCAGACCCCAAGTGGGAGGATCCGTCTCGGTCGGGATTCGCGGGGTGGGCGGATCCGTATCGCGGAACATCCGTAGGGGCGCGCGGCGATGGAGGCAATACCTATGCCTGCCACCAACGCATCTTTTCGGCAGGGCGACCCCTGTGGCATACGCGAATCGAACGGTATTCTCCCAAACAACCGTGACGAATCTCGCCAAGATCCTCCCGTTCACTGCCGTTCTGGCCGCCTATGCAGCAGCCCGGGCGGATATCCAGCCCAGAATTCTCGACATTCGGGCTCAAGTCAAGCTGCAGTTGGCCGACGGCGGCGAGGTGCGGTGCGAGGTCGCGCGTTGGGATGGGCTCGGACTCGAGGGGTCGTGCGGGTCGGTGGCGTGGGATGCGCTCCAGGCAGGTCCCGCGTTCGCAGCGCTCAAGTCGATGGTGGCGGAACGCGATGCGGATGCCTGTGCCGATGCGGCGACGGTGGTGCTGTCGATCGATGACGGCGGTCCGGCGGCTCGTTCGGCGCTCGAGTGGGCGCGCAAGGCCGGTGTCGATCCCAAGCGACTCGAGCGCATCCGCAGCGAGGCGCTTGCGCTCCGGCAGGCGCGGGCCGCAGCCGCGGAGGCGGCGCGTGTCGCGCTCCTCGCCCGCAGCACGCCGGAGTCCGCGGCGTTCCCCTCGAAGCCATGGCCATCCCTGCACAGCGACGACTTCAACGCGGTCGGAGCCGCCGCCGTCGAGGAAGCGCGCGCGCTCCTCGCCCGCACCGGAGGCAGCGCCACGCTGCACGAATCGCAGCACATTGCACTCCTCTCCGAGAGCGGCGACAACGCACTCGTCAAGGACACGGCGGCGCTCGAGCGGTTCTTCCAGCACTGGCGCGCCGAGTTCGAGGAGGCATCGATCACGCTCGCGGCGCAGGGGCGGATTCCCGTGATCGTCGTCCAGGATCGCGACCGCTGGCGGCTGCTGGTGCAGGCCGCCTTCGGGGGCGATGCCGACCGTCACCCCGACGCCGTGACCATCTATCCCACCACGGGACTTCCTGCGGCAGCCCGTCCGATCGTGCTCGTCCACCCCGATGCCGATCCGCTGCGGCAGCGCTACAACGCGCTCGTGGGTGTCTCTCGCGCCGTGCTGCATCTGGCGGGCTCTCCCGCACGTCCACCCGCCTGGCTCAACGAGGCGTTGCCCAAGGTCATGGCCGACCTCGAGGTGCCCCAGGCCAAGATGGACAGGGTGCTGCGCGAGCGCGGACTTGCGGCGGTGCGCAAGGGCGTCGACTTCGGGTCCGTGCTCAACGCCCGCTACGGCGAGGGAATCTGGGAGTCCGATCCGGCGCTGGCGCAGTCGCTGTCGTACATCTTCGCCCGCTGGATCAGCGAGAACGCCCCGCAGCGCCTTCTGCGCTACGCGAAGGCACCCCGCACCAGCGAACCCGAGGACGCGCGCTTCCAGCGCCACTTCGGCATGACCCTCGCCGAAGCCAACACCCGCGCCGTCCGCTGGTTCCAGACCAACGACTGAACGACGCGGTCGACTCGTCCGGAGTCGGCCGCTCGTAGGTTGAGCGGTCGCCGCGTGGGTTGGGCGGTCGCCGCTGCGGCGGCTCCCTCTGGTGGTCGTGACGAGCGTGGCGCCGTGTTCTTGGCGGATGGAGTGCTCGACGACAGCCTTCGATGTCCCTCGGGTGCCCGGCAGTCGTCCGGCGGCGGAGCCGACGGACGACTGCGGAACAGGTTGTGTGAGCTTTCGCCCCCGCCCCCCGCGCGCGACTCGACCTCGCCCCAACCTCTCCACCACGGCAAAAAGCACCAGGCCCGCGGCATGTGCCGCGGGCCTGGGTTGAACTCACTTGGTCACTCGACCGGTCGGATCACCAGTTCGGGTTCTCCATGCCCTCGGCGTCATCGGCCTGGGGCTCGGGGTTGTTGCGGTAGCGACCCTCGGCCGCCATCGCGATGTCGAACTGATCGACCCAGCCGTCGCCGTTGAGGTCGGCCTGGGCGAGCTCGCCGAGACCGCGACGACGGAGTTCCTTCACGCTGATGCGCGCGATCGGAGCGTCGCCGTTGGCGAAGCCGCCGCCACACGAATCACCCGAGATGAGGAAGCCGAGCGAGATGAAGGTGAAGTCGGTGTTGTTGACCACCACGTTGCGATCGAAGTTGCTGCGGCTATCCGCGTCCTTGGCGGGGCTGCCCACCACGGTGCGGTCGGCCACGAAGATACCGAAGTCGAGGATGTCGATGACGTTGTCGTCATTCGAATCGCCGCCACGGAGGCTGAAGCTGCTCGAGGGCACGTACTTGGTGCCGACCACCGGCATCGAGAGGCTGGCGGCCAGGGTGTGGTCGCCGTCCTTGGCAGCGATGCAGGTGTAGTCGTTGCGCACCGGGATCTCCACGTCGCGCACCGTGCCGTTCGAGCCAGCGAAGGAGACCGTGGCGTTCACCACGTCACCCGAGCTGAGGCGGAAGCGGATCGACTGCGTGTAGCTGAGGCCGGCGTTGATGGAGCCGCCGAAGTCGACGTCCACCGTCACGAGCTGCTTGTCGCGGATCACGATGTCGCGCGACGCCGAGATGGCATTGCCAGCCTCGTCCGACGAGCTCCACACGACGCGCGAGGTACCGACCGGGAAGCGGGCGGGCCAAGTCGAGCCAGTGGTGGTGTCGGGGTAGGTGATCGAGATGGCGACCGGACGGCTGCTGCAGTTGTTGGCAGCGGTGACGAGCGGATCGGTCACGACCGTACCGAGGACGGTGCCTGCGTCGGCGTAGTAGAAGATGTCATCAGCGATGTCGGCCGAGGCCGTGCCCGCGGGCACGTTCGTGAGCGCGAGGTTCTTGAGCGCGCTGACCTCCATGGCCGCCGAGGGGATCACCGCGATCGAGGTCGGCGGGGCCGACGAGGTCGCAGCGGTCACGAGGCGGTTCACGAAGCTCTGGTTGAGCGACGCGAGGTCAGAGAGCTTGCAGAAGCCGCTGGTGGTCGCGGTGAACTCGATCTCCGCCACGACGCCGTTGGTCTGGCCGATGTTGGCCGAATCCGAGTAGTCGATGCCGGTGTAGAAGGTCACGTAGGACTGGCTACCAGACGAACCCAGGACCGATCCCGGGAAGAGGGTCGGCATGAAGTTCGCCGCGCTCACCGAGGCACCCTGACGGATGGCCGAGAAGGTGAGCTTGGAGCTGTCGAAGTTCACGCGACCCTGTGCACCGACGGCACGCGTGACAAGGTTCTTCGCCTCGACACGGATGACGACCGTCTCACCGGCCTTCACGAAGGTCTCGCCGGTGGAGCCGGTGAGCTGCGCGCCCACGATCATGAGCGCCTGCGTGCTGAGGACGGTGTTGTACGCCGCGATCTGGTTGGCATCGAAGCCCGTCGGATCGACATTCACGAACGCACCCGACGCCACCGAGGTGTTCATGATCGCGGTGAGCGCCGCGGCCGAGACACCCGAGGTGATGTTCACGGTACCCGTGATGTTTCCGATCGCGGCGCCGTAGACGCCGAGGCCGGAGAGCTGGGCCGGATCCATGCCCGTGGCAACCACGACCGCCTCGCCCGGGTTGGTGATCAGGATGAGTCCCGAGATCACACTGCTGCCCTGGGCCGAGGTGAGGGTGAGGTTGTCCATCGAGTAGATGCCAGAGGCCGTGGCGCTCGAGAGCGCGTTGACCGCGGCAGCGATCGAGGAGAGCTGGGTTCCCGACATGCCCGTCGCGTCGATCGACACCGTGGTGCCGACGAAGCTCGCCGCAGTCTGGATCTTGCTGAGGACCGCACCGATGTTGGCATCCGAGAGGCGCGAGTCGATGGAGACCGAGCCCGAGATGCCCGCAGAGGCGATCTTGGCGATGTTGG
>CAIOCH010000255.1 GCA_903856525.1 uncultured bacterium
AGGTAGCCGGGCGCGTGGATGTTCACGCCCTTGCCCTGGATGGGCTCGATCACGAACGCCGCCACATCGCGGCGTGCGAGCGCCCGCTCCAGCGCAGCCAGATCGTTGAACGCCACCTCGCGGCAGTCGGGGAGGAACGGCGCGAACCCCGCGCGGAAGCTCTCGCAGCCGTTCAGCGAGACCGATCCGCTCGAGAGTCCGTGGAAGGCCTTTGGCGCGTAGAGCAGCGCGGGGCGGCCTGTGGCGCACTTGGCGAACTTGATCGCCGCCTCCACCCCCTCGGTGCCCGAATTGGTGAAGAACACGTAGTCGAGCCCGCGGCCGATCCGACGCTTGAGCTCCGCCGCCAGCAGGCCCGATAGCAAGGGGGCCTCGAACTGCACCATGCTCGCCAGCTCGAGGCGGAGGTAGTCCTCCAGCGCCTTTCGGACCGTGGGGTGGTTTCGCCCCACGTTGCACACGGCGTACCCACCGAGCATGTCCAGATAGCGTTCCCCCGCGGCGTCCCAGAGGTGGGGGCCGGAGGCGCGGACATAAGTCCTTGCATATCCAATGGTTTGAAGTACGGTTGCGAAGCGGGGATTGACATGTTCCGCGTGCAGTTCCATGCCGCGGCCCGCGTGTTGCGAAAGGAGCTTCTGGAGATCGAAGGCCATTCGTTGGTGTGGGGAAGTTCCTCGGATCCGCAGGGCAGCTGCGAGACGCGGGTGCTTCGGGCGGAGTGTAGCGGACGCGGCTGCGTGGCCGTACCTCGCCGATTCGACGGAAACCGCGCGAACAGGCGCATTTCCAGGGTTGGGTTGTCGCACCTCTTGGGTAGCATCGGCCGCGTTCAGCGGTTTCAGCGAAGGACGAAGCATGAACCCCGCCCAACTGAGAAGGATGGCTTTCCGGCTGCTCGCAACTGGTTGCGTCTCGGCAACCATGTGCGGGGTCGCCTCGGCGCAGCACACCGTGGCTCGCGAGTGGAACGACACGATGCTCGAGTCGATCCGCCGGGATCGCGTGCGCCCTCCCGTGCAGGCCCGCAATCTCTTCCACCTCTCGGTGGCGATGTACGACGCCTGGGCCACCTACGACCCGACGCTCCAATCGTATTTCTTCTCCGAAAAGATCTCCGTGAAGGACATCGACGCGGCGCGGCACGAGACCATCTCCTATGCCGCGTACCGCCTCATGCGGCATCGATTTGCCGCCAGCCCCAACGTGGCCACGATCTACCCCGTGCTCGATGCGCAGATGACCGCGCTCGGCTACTCGACTGCGGTCACCACCACGGTTGGCAACACGCCCGCAGCGGTCGGCAACCGCATCGCGGCGCTCGTCATCGCGCGCGGACTGGCCGACAACTCGCACGAGGAGGTGGACCATGCGTCCTATCCCGGAACGTATGTCGATGTCAATCCGCCGCTGGTCGTCGATCTGCCGTTCAATCCATCGGTCCTCGATCCGACCCGCTACCAGCCGCTGTCGCTGAGTTTCTTCGTCGACCAGAACGGCAACGTCATTCCCGGCGGATTTCCGCCCAAAGTCGCTCCTTTCTGGGGTTTCGTCACGCCGTTCGCGCTGACGTCCGCCGACATGGATCCGGCTCGTCCGGGAGTGGTGCGCACGATGCCTGCGCCGCCCGTGCTGAATGGCGCTGGCGATGTGCAATGGCGTGCGGGCCACGAGAATGTCATCCATCTCTCGAGCGTGCTCTCGCCCGACGACGGCGTGCTGATCGACATCTCGCCCGCGGCGATGGGCAGCAATCCGCTGGGAACCAACGCCGGTGCAGGCAGGCCGCTGAATCCGGTCACGGGCAGGCCCTACGCCCCCAACCTCGTCAAGCGCGGCGACTGGTCGCGCTGCCTCGCGGAGTTCTGGGCTGACGGCCCGAGCTCCACGACGCCGCCGGGCCACTGGAACGAGATCGCCAACCACGTCGTCGACCATCCGGCCTTCGTGCGTCGCCTCGGTGGCGCGGGTCCCGAGCTCGATCCTCTCGAGTGGGACATCAAGATGTACGTGGCGCTCAATGGCGCCATGCACGATGCCGCGATCGGCGCTTGGGGCACCAAGGGCCACTACGACACCATGCGCCCGATCGGCGCCATCCGGTACATGGCGCAGCGAGGTCAGTGCAGCGATCCGCTGCTGCCCAAGTTCGATCCGAACGGCCTTCATCTCGTTCCCGGCCTGGTGGAGCTCATCACCTTCGCCACCACGGGCCCCGGCCAGCGTCATGAGGAGCTCGCGGGCTATGAAGGCGAAATCGCATGCCTCTCGTGGCCAGGAGCGCCCGGAAACCCTGCGAACCAGTACTCGGGCGTGACTTGGGTGCTGGCGGGCAACTGGGTCTCCTACCAGCGTCCGACCTTCGTGACGCCGCCGTTCCCGGGCTACGTTTCCGGTCACTCGACCTACAGCCGCGCCGGCGCCGAGATCATGACGCGCCTGACGGGCTCCGAGTACTTCCCAGGCGGCATGGGAGTCTTCACCTGCGAGCGCAACCAGTTCCTCGTGTTCGAGGATGGTCCCAGCCAGACCTTCGATTTCCAGTGGGCCACCTACTACGACGCCGCCGACAACTCGGGCCAGTCCCGCATCTACGGCGGCATCCATCCCGACTTCGACGACTTCCCCGGCCGCGTGCTGGGCTCGGAGCTGGGCGGCAAGGCGTACACGCGCGCACTCTCGCTGTTCGAGCCGTTGGACCAGCCGTGCGCCGCCGACATCGACGGAGACGGCGCCGTCGGGGCCACCGACATCGCGGTGCTCCTCTCTGCCTGGGGAACCGCGAACGCCGCCGCCGACATCAGCGGCAACGGCGTCGTCGACGCACAGGACCTCGCGTCGCTGCTCTCCGCCTGGGGTCCGTGCTGATCGTCGCGACCCATTGCACTGCGGCAACTTACGCGCAGGGCGGCTCCCGACCGGGGCCGCCCTGTGCGCTTGCTGCGGACGGGATTGTGGTGAATCCCCGCGATTCCGCTGCATTTTGCACGCGATGCCGTATCTGCACCATGGCGCACGGCTCCAGTGGAACGGCGACAGTGGGCGACTCGAACGCAGTGTGAGAGCAACGCCCGGACGAAGCTGACCGCCAGGACGACCCAGGACAAGCTCAAGCCCTGCGCGAAGCGCATGGTGTGACATGGTGATGGCAAGGCGCCCCGACGAAGGCGTCCGGCCGCACCACGCCCGACCACGCGGCGAGCGGGTCGGCACAAGACCGGTCATGCCCCTACGGCATGACGACGATCGTGCCGATCCGCCCGTACTGAAGGACGCGCCCCGCTGGCATAACGCCTGCCCTCGGCCTCGAGAAATCTGAGGACGACAATGCACAACACGATCAAGATGGCGTCGCGGGCCCTGCTCGCGATGGCGGTGCTCTCCGCCACCTCCACCCTCGCGTTCGGCGACCACTCGGTTGCCCGCCAGTGGGACGACACGCTGCTGGACTCGATCCGGCGCGACACGCCGCGTCCGCCGGTGCACGCCCGAAACCTCTTCCACACCTCCGCGGCGATGTACGACGCCTGGGCGGCGTTCGACGCCGATGCGCAGGGCTCCTTCTTCCACGAGAAGGTCGCCGCCACGGACACCGTGGCCGCGCAGAACGAGGCCGTGTCCTACGCGGCCTACCGCATCCTGCTGCACCGCTTCGCCGGAAGCCCCAATGCCGTCGCGATCCGCGGGCTGCTCGATGGACAGATGCTGCAGCTCGGCTATCCAACCGATGTGACCACCACCGAGGGCAGCACGCCCGCCGCTGTCGGCAACCGCGTCGCGGCGACGATCATTGCCGCCACGCTCTCCGACGGTTCGCGTGAGTCGAGCAACTACTCGGCACCGCCCGGCTCGGCCGCACCCGTGAACGCACCGCTGGTCGTCGCGCTCGCCGGCAACCTCATGAACGATCCCAATCGCTGGCAGCCGCTCGCGTTCAGCCACACGATCGGTGCCAAGGGCAACGTGATCCCCGGCAATGTGCAGGCCAAGCTCGCGCCGCACTGGGGCTCGGTGACGCCGTTCGCCCTGGTCGCCACGGATCGCGACATGGCCCGTGGCGGCGTCTATCTCGACGCGCCCGCGCCCGCCCAGCTCCACGGCATCGGTGACGCCGCCTACCGCGCCGGTCACGAGGACGTGCTCGTCAAGTCCTGCACCCTCACCCCCGACGACGGCGTGATGATCGACATCTCGCCCGCCGCAATGGGCAACAACTCCCTCGGCACGAACGACGGCCACGGGCGCTCGATCAACCCCGTGACCGGGCAGCCCTACGCCTCGAACCTCGTCAAGCGCGGTGACTGGACGCGCTGCCTCTCCGAGTTCTGGGCCGACGGCCCGACCTCCGCGACTCCTCCCGGCCACTGGAACGAGATCGCCAACGCGGTGATGGATCATCCGCTCTTCCAGCGGAAGATCGGCGGCAGTGGTCCGGTGCTTCCCGACCTCGAGTATGACGTCAAGCTCTACGTCACACTCAATGGTGCGATGCACGACGCCGCCGTCACCGCGTGGGGATACAAGACGCACTTCGACTCGTCGCGTCCCATCAGCGCCATCCGCTACATGGCCTCCCTGGGCCAGAGCAGCGACCCGAGCGCACCGTCATACCACCCCGATGGTCTCTCGCTCATGCCCGGCATGTGCGAGCTGGTCACCGCGGCGACGACGGCTCCCGGCCAGCGCCACGAGTCCCTCGCGGGCCACGAAGGCGAGGTCGCGGTGCTCTCTTGGCCCGGTGTGCCGAACGACGCCGCGGGCACCTACTCGGGTGTCAAGTGGGTGCTCGGCACCCAGTGGATGCCGTATCAGCGCGGCACCTTCGTCACGCCGCCGTTCGCGGGCTACATGTCGGGCCACTCGACCTTCAGCCGCACCGCGGCCGAGGTGCTCACCCGCATGACCGGCAGCGAGTACTTCCCCGGCGGCATGGCCGAGTTCACCTGCACGCAGAACGAGTTCCTCGTGTTCGAGGACGGCCCGAGCGAGACGTTCAGCTTCCAGTGGGCGACCTACTACGACGCCGCCGACAACTCGGGCATCTCGCGTCTGTACGGCGGCATCCACCCGGACTTCGATGACTTCCCCGCGCGTCGGATCGGTGCCCAGCTCGGCACCAAGGCGTTCGCCAAGGCGTCGGATCTGTTCGCGCCACCGGCCAACGGCTGCGCTGCCGACATCACCGGTGACGGCGCCGTGGAGGCCAACGACCTCGCCGCGCTCCTCAGCGCGTGGGGCACCGCGAACACCACCGCCGACCTCAACGGCGACGGCCTGGTCCTCGGAGCGGATCTCTCCATCCTCCTCAACGCGTGGGGCGCCTGCCGCTGAGCGGCAACTCCATCGCGAGACAACGGACACTGCACGGCGGCGGCGGTCTTCGGACTGCCGCCGCTGTCTTCGTTGGTTGGTCGCTTCCGGCGCCCGTCAGATCCCGTGCTCGAGCTGCACCACGCCGCCCACCACGGTGAGGACCGCCCGTCCACGGACCTTCCAACCGTCGAAGGGACAGTTGCGGCTCTTCGACGCGAACGCAGACACGTCGATGGTCCACTCGAGGTTCGGGTCGATCACCGTCACGTCACCGGGTGCGCCCTCGCGCAGCGTGCCGAGGCCCTGCGCGTCCAGCCCGCACAGCGCCGCTGGCGTGCGCGTGAGCAGCTCGACGAGGCGCGGCCAGCCGATGACGCCGTCGTCGACGAGCGCCTTCGCGTAGAGGGCCAGCGCGCAGTCGAGGCCGATGATGCCGAACGGCGCGCTGGCGAAGTCACGCGCCTTCTCCGCCGAGGTGTGGGGCGCGTGATCGGTGGCGAGCACATCGATGGTGCCGTCGGCCACGGCCTTCTTGAGCTGGTCGATGTCGGCGCGCGTGCGCAGCGGCGGATTCATCTTGGCGAGCGTGTTGTAGCCGTCGCACGCGTCGTCGGTGAGCAGCAGGTGGTGGGGGCTCACCTCGCCCGAGACGGGCAGTCCCTCGGCACGGGCGCGGCGGATGATCTCGGCGCTGCCGCCCGACGAGAGATGCTGCGCGTGGTAGCGGGCTCGCGGACCGCGGTTGAGGCGCACATCGCGCTCGAGCATGATCTCTTCGGCCTCGCGCGGCCAGGGCAGGAGTCCGAGCCGCGTGGCGACGGGACCTTCGTTCATCACGCCACCCTCGGCCAGCTGGTGGTCCTGGCAGTGCTGCATGAACGGCTTGCCGAGCGAGGCGCAGACCTCGAGCACGCGGCGCATCATCGCGGGATTGGCGATGCCGTCGCCATCGTCGGAGAACGCCACGGCCCCGGCGGCGGACATCGCAGCCATGGGCGCCAGCTGTTCGCCCTTGCGGCCCACGGTGGCCGCCGCGACCACGAACACGCGCGCGCTCTGCGCCTCGCGCGCCGCCTGCTGCACGAAGCGCACCGTGGTGGTGGTGTCGATCGTCGGATTGGTGTTGGGCATGCAGCAGACGGTGGTGAAGCCGCCCGCCACCGCCGAGGCCGTGCCTGTCTTGATCGTCTCCTTCGCCTCGCCGCCGGGTTCGCGGAGATGGACATGCGGATCGATGAGGCCCGGCGCGATGATCCTGCCGCCGCAGTCGATGCGGCGCGCGCCCTGCGGCACGTCGATCGAACCGCCGGGTGCCACGCGGGCGATGCGGCCATCGGCCACGAGCACGTCGCCTTCCCGATCGATTCCCTGCGAAGCATCGAGGATGCGGCCTCGTCGGAGAAGGAGAAGTTCGCTCACTTCGCCTCGCCTTCCGTCGTTGCAGCCGCGGGCACGGCAGGCGCGTCAAGTCCGCCACCCTGCATGATCACGGCGTCGGCGATGAAGAGCACGGTGATCTCCGGCTGCGTGATGGCATCGATCTCCGCCTTCGGCGCTCCCGCGTCCTCGGCGAGGTGCCGCAGCATGTCGACGGAGAGCTCGCGCTTGGTCACCCAGCCGATCGCATGCACGGGCCGACCCCGCGCATTGCGCGGCACGAAGAACCCATGGTCGCGGTTCATCACCCGCACCGACTTGCCCGACACGCCGCGGATGTCCAGCCAGCACCCCATGGTGCGGCAGACCTGGTCGATGGTGCCGCTCAGCACCACGCGCGTGCCCGAGTCGATGTAGCGGTCGAGCTGCTCGGGGCCCACCTCCGGCTCGACGCCGCGCACCGTGGCCGGTCCGGGGTTGCCGAACACAGCCCATCCGTGGTCGATGTCGTACTGCGCACGGGTCGGATGCATGCAGCCGCTGAGCGCAGCGAGCGAGGCGAGCAGGGGAAGTCCGAGGGGCAGAAGCCGCTTCATGGGGAGCGGATCATAGGAAAAGCACAGCGCCCGGCGCGAGGCCGGGCGCTGAGAGTAGAGCATGTGTGGAGCGCGGTTCGTCTGGTCTCGTGAGAGGGGACGCCTCGCGCAGGCGGATCACATGTCCGACGACTCCGGTGAATCCCTTGCGGGGATCACTTGGAAGCGGGGCACTTCGAAGCGCACTCGGACTTGGCCGAGCACTCCGACTTGCCGCTGACCGCGCCCGGGGCCGACTTGGCCGACGAG